>NZ_BAAHXT010000009.1:0-161664 GCF_054657935.1 Spirochaeta dissipatitropha
CGATCACTAAAAAAATGCTTCCTCCGCCATTGCAGTGGAGAACAGCCGAAGGAAGAGCTGAAACGCCGGATAAAATAGTTACTGTCACTGAATCCGCAGGAGAGACCTATTTCAGTAATACTGGCGTCACTGGACTGAAGCAGACTGATTGAACGTTCCAGCCGCATCCGGTTCAGATACTCCATGGCAGAGCATCCTACCGTATCAATAAATAGACGGCGCAGTGTCGATCTGGATACATGCAGGATTTCACAGAGTTCATCTACCGTCCATCGTCGCTCCAGTTCACGCTCCATTTTACCCATAAGTGCAGCGATTCTGTAAAGACCAATTGCCTCGGGTGCAGTGAGCGAAGCATAATTCCTGGAAAAGAAAATGAGAATATCGTTGAACTGCATCTGCAGGGAAAACCTGTATCCGTCCCTGCGTTCACGCTCCTCGCGGAGCAGACCGTCAACTCGACTTCTCAACTCAGCCCAGGAGCCGGGAGGCAAAGTGAGACGGCTACGGAACTGATGCTTGCTTCGTAATTCCGGTTCGAGAGTAAAAAAGGCACGGAATCCAGGAAGCGATTTGAGTTCGGACAGACCTGGATCAAGTGCTTCCGGAAGATAAATCAGGTTTACCAGGGCTACATGCTTAACATCCTCAAAGTGATGAGGCACCCCTGGAGGAATATGGAACACGTCGTAGCGATGAAAAGGAAGCCGCTCCTCCCCGATGATATGATCACCTTCCCCGTCAAGCACAACAACTATCTCTCCGAAGGGGTGTTCATGATGACGGTAGGTCAGATCAACCCCGCGATGAACCGGATCAAAGGGACCATGATCAAAGTTGGTATTTACTCTGACTGCAGCATCATTCTCGCTGAAAACCTCGCGAAGGCTGACGTGATATGCTTCCATCACCATTATGAACTAAACGTGCTATTTTTACGTGTTAATGTCAAGGAAATGTTTCTACAACCAGGGTATATATGTCATACAGGAGTTATTAATGAATATGAACAACACATTCCCGGAAGATTTTCTTTTTGGCACTGCAACAGCTTCCTATCAGATAGAAGGCGCGGTGAATGAGGGCGGACGAGGACCTTCGGTCTGGGACACTCACTGTCATAAAACTCAAAAAGTACTGAATGGAGATACAGGCGACATAGCCTGCGATCATTATCACCGCTACAAGGAAGACATAGAACTGATTGCAGGGCTTGGTTGCCAGGCTTACCGCTTCTCTATTTCCTGGTCTCGACTGATCCCGGACGGTGATGGAGATGTAAACCCGGAAGGGATTGCATTCTACCACAATCTGATTGACGGCCTGCTTGAAAAGGGGATACAACCCTGGATAACCCTGTTCCACTGGGATCTTCCGCAATCGCTGGAAGACCGCTACGGCGGATGGCAGTCAAGAAAAACGGCAGAAGCATTCGGCAGATACGCCGGTATTGTCGCGAAGGAATATTCAGCCAAGGTAAATCATTTCTTTACCATGAATGAGTTCGACTGCTTTACTGATAAATGCTATTACAGAGGTGACTTTGCCCCGGTTCACAACCTTTCTGCAAAAGCTGCTTTTATGGTGCGACACCATGCCCTGTTAGGTCACGGAATGGCGGTGAAAGCACTCAGAGAACATGCAGTTCAGGAGATAAAGGTCGGACTGGCCGAGAACCCAAGCCTGACAGTTCCTGTAATTCCAAGTGAAGACAATATAGCGGCTGCGAAAACAGCCTTCAGGAAGATCAACGAAAGATTTCTCTCACCTATTCTGGACAAAGGTTACTCCAGCGATTACCTCGAGCAGTTCCAGGATGATACGCCTGAATTCGAAACCAGTGACTTTGATTATATCTCCGCTCCGCTGGATTTTATCGGCATCAATATGTACACCCCCTGCATAGTAGAGGCAGACCCTGAATCCAGACACGGATTTCGCAGAATCCCTTTCAGCCGATCACACCCCGGAATGCATGTAAGCTGGCTCAAAGTCGGCCCAGAAATATCCTACTGGGCGAGTAGATTCCTCAAGGAAATCTGGGATGTACAGGAAATTTACGTTTCCGAGAATGGTTGTTCCGGAGGTGATGAAGTAGTCATTGACGGTCAAATCAAGGATGCTGACAGAATATTCTATTTGCGCCATTATCTGTCGTGGGCAAGCAAGGCAGTCAACGAAGGACTGCCACTGAAGGGATATTTTCTCTGGAGCCTGCTGGATAACTTCGAATGGAATCATGGCTACAGCGAACGCTTCGGACTGGTTCATGTTGATTATGAGACACAGAAACGCAGTCCCAAGCTGAGTTATGATTATTACGCCGGAATTATAAAATCCCGGCAGGTATTATAGAATCAACCATAGAGGAGCCGCATATCCGGCTCCTCTGTGCAGTACCAGTGTACCCAGATATATGCATGCTGAAAGGCTGCTCCCGCAAGTGCGGCACGGGAATCCAGCAGCAAAGCGATTGCCCAGAGCAGCAGGAACGCGAAGGTGTACATCGCATTGGATGAAAAACGGAAAATTCCAGCACGCACCATCGGCATATCCAGAAAACGCCTGCGGAAATGGTCTCCGCCGAGGGCACGCTGCAGCCCGAAATGCCTGAAAACCGACCAGAGTGCATATAAGCCAGGAATTAGCAGAAGAAGTCCAAGCGGCAGGCTTATCCAGCGAGGAATTCCTATTCCTGTATCTGAAGCCCGCGAAAGGCCGACTAGTGTCAACGGCCGCAATGCGAGCAGCGGCAGAAAAACAAATCCCCATACCAGCAGATCCAGACTACCGAAAATCCTGGAAAGAACCTGGTACATCAGCTGCGCCCGGAATACCAGGGCAACAATCAGCTGGTGAGTAAGTACAACAGCAATCATAAGATACATCCATGACTGATCCGTCAGACCCATGAAGGATCCGGTATTCAGGGCAGGACCGGCAAGGTATATTGCGCCTGAACTCATCAAAAATGCCATTAGCAGGTGTCTTGGTTGCCCGCTGACGAAATAGCCTGTCGGAGCATGCTGCAGCACAATACAGTCCTCCGGCTCCGGCAGCTGCCAGAGCCAGTACAAGGCAGCAATAGACCCGAAAAACCCGAAAAAGAAATAAACAAAATGAAGCCAGATTACATTATCTGCCCCAAGTATGGCTGCCTGAATCAGAATCCAGGCAAGCAGCACGATTGAAGCTGCCAGACTTACGAGCCCTCCGCGTCTGTCAGGACAGCACCTCAGAATTAACCCCGAAGCAATACTGCCAAATCCAAGAACAAGAAGAAGAAATAGTCCGGGAATAAAAAACGAGGTAAACGGGCTATTACGAAGCAATGATGGATCAATACCGATTGCAGTTCCAGTCGGATCAAGCAAAGCTGCAATTCCGCCTCCTACTGCACCGATACCCACAAAGACATGGAGCCCGACAAGCAGCTTCCGCAGCAGCCTGGTAATATCTGTATTCATGTATCAAGTATAAACCGTAATCAGATTCCCTGAAAGCTGAGCCAGCGTGAAAAAAGAAGCGGAATCTCTATCAGTCCAAACATCTGCAGCAGTGCAGCACATAAAAACAACAAGGCCGCAGCAAGGCGAAGAATTCCGATCGCAGCAGGTCTTTTGGCGGACTGACCGGTATTCGCATCTGCCGGCTGATCCTGTGACATCTGATCCGGCGCCTGGCCCTGTACTTCCTGATCCAGTGATTGCACGACTGAACGACGACGCAGCAGCGGCAGCCCAAGCAGCACAGCAGGCAGCAGGAGCAGCAGTGAAAAGAGCAGTCTGCTTGTCAGCGGATTTATCTGGTGCCAGTTATTCAGTCTGAATCCTGCCTGATAGAACCATGCTGTCATCCTCTGAAATCGGCCGGTCATAATGAGCAGACCAACAACTACCAGTACAAGACCGCTGATCCGCTGAATACTCAACATATGACGCTTCATCTTTTTCAGTACCGACTCCGCGCGACCCAGAAATGCACTGGTCAAGAGGAATGGTACTGCCAGACCGAGTGAGTAGGCAGCAAGCAGAAATGAGCCTCCCGCAATATCTCCGGTACTGGCTGCTATTGCAAGAATACTCGCCAGAATCGGTCCGATACACGGTGACCAGCCGGCAGCGAAGGCCATACCAATCATCACAGAGCCGGCAGCACCGCCAGGAGAGCTTTGAAAATGATACCGCTTCTCGTAATTCAGGAAGTTCATGAAATGAAAAATCATGTTCAAACCGAAAAAGACCACAACCGCGCCTGCAGTAAGATTGATCCAGCGGTTTATTCCGCTGAAGGCGATGGCGGTTGTAGTGAATGCAATTCCAAGGAGTACAAACACCAGGGTAAAACCGAGGATAAAACCAAGGGTTCTGACTATAAGCTGTCTGCGGACAACAGCATAATTTTCCTGTCCCTGAATTACGGTCTGTCCACCGATAAATGATATATAACTGGGAACCAGAGGAAGCACACAGGGACTGGCAAAACTCACCAGTCCGGCGGCGACTGCCAGAAATATATTTATAGATTCAGGCTGCATAATAATTCTCCAAAAAATATTTTTCCACAAGCTACATCAGCTGACGAAACAAGGTCCGGTAACGCTCACCATCGTAAATGTGGGTACCAATTTTACCTGCAACTACATTCCCCTCGGTATCAATAATATATGTAGTCGGTATAACCCTCAGACCATACAACATACCTGCGCGTGCCTCATAATCCATGAGCACTGGAAAGCTGTAATTCTCTTCAGTGATATACGAGGAAACCACATCATCCCGCTCCTGCTGATTAATCGCCAGAATTACAAAATCCTCATCCTGCAGATCCTGGAACAAGGCTTCCATGGATGGCATTTCGATTCTGCAGGGACCGCACCAGGTGGCCCAGAAATTCAGAAATACCACCTTACCTCGGTAATCCGAAAGAGAGACGAGCTCATCGCTCCCAAGCAGTTTGAGATTAAAATCAGGGGCCGGGATTTTATCCTCAAATACTGTCATTCCGATTGACCGGAGAGTGGTTCTGGCAGCCTCTCTGTCGGGTTTGACCTCTTCACCGGATTGTGTCTCAGCATTCGAAGTTGCCTCAGACACAGAAATCGCCTCAGTCACAGGATTAGTCTCGGGATCTGATGATTCCCGATTTCCTCCGGCCCACATAAGGAAGGGAGCCACCAGGAACAATATCAGCGGTAAATAATATATTTTCTTATTCATATATAACCCCATCACTAATACAGTAGAGAAATCAGATTGCGGAGTCAAGCAATCGAAGCGTTATTTCATGGTAAATTACTAAACTATTGACAGTTGCAGGCTGTTGGCTTCTATTGCGGATTTAAGGCAGGCAAATTCGTTAAGCGGGAGATCTACTGTAAAAAACCGACGTCCCATATCATTCAGGTAGTGGGCATCAGAATCACAGATAATCGGAAGATCACGGATGCCGATAGGAGGAGGAAGCCGGATCAACTCAACAGCGCTGAATTCCCCGGATGGCAATGCGCCAAGCTGACTGCTGACACTGGTGCTGCTGCGGTCAATGTGGGCGGGAATGCACATACCTCCTCGCCTGCTGACTTCATCAGCCAGCTCTGTCAGCCCGATATTCATGGAGCCACTGGTCAGATGCAGATCAATCTCTCCGATTATCATTTCATTCTCGTCTACAATAACCTGATCACCCCATTTCTCCGGCCGGTTTTTTACAGACCTGTACAGGGGAAAGAGATCGATGTCCAGGGCTGTGATTCCGGCTAATTCACCAAACAAAGCCAGGACATGAAGCTCCTCGACAGTGGTGATCTCCATACCGAATACCGGTAGGATCCCCAGTTTACGGCACCAGTGCTCAAAGGCAGGACAGTTTGCGCTCGTATTATGATCGGTCAGACCCAGAATCCCGATTCCCAGCTCGACAGCACGCTCAGCCATAGCGCGGGGGGACATCTCGAGATCACCGCAGGGACTCAGGCAGCTGTGGTTATGCAGATCTGCCCGTAATATCACAATAATGCCCCCAGAGCACAACTAATCTGAAATTGATTCAGTTCTGTGCGGAACAGAGGAATTTCCTCTGCCCTGGCAGCAGCAATCATTTCTTCCGGAATAGGTCTGCCGCTGGCGATCAGAATCGCAGCCGCTCCCACCAGCGTCGCTACTGCAACAGTATTGGTGTGAGCCTGAATACTGATCAGGGCAGCATCATCGGGACAGTTACCCATAATATCACTCAAAAGGTCCGAGGTGAAACCTGCAGCTATTTCAGTGTCCTCATAAGGTTCATACATAGACTCAAGCTTGAGCTTATCCGCCATTTGTGTCGCTGTCAGCATCCGATCCCCCACTTTCCGCATCAAAGTGCGGAATAAATATCGTGATTGAAACATTAGTTCCGCTGCCGATCTCGGATGAAATCGAAAAATCATCGGAGACTCTTCTCGAATTCGGCAAACCCATGCCTGCACCAAAGCCAAGGCTGCGTATCCAGTCATTGGCTGTGGAAAACCCTTCCTCTAAGGCTGCTTCCACATCCTCAATCCCCGGCCCGCGGTCAATAGCCTGAATATTTACCCTGTCATCATGAAAACTGAAGAGCATTCGTCCGCCGTCACTGTGGTTCACCTGATTCATCTCAAGTTCATAAGCAGCAACGGAAATCCTCCGCACCGTTTTGCGGTCTATGTTTTTGGATTTCAGCAGCTTCTTGATTTCAGTTGATACCCTGCCTGCATTCTGGTAATCGAACTTGCGGACAATATATTCACGGTGAATGGTATCAGGCGGTAGAATCGGATTCTGGGACAGTACCTGCCGCTCAAGATCCTCCAGCTCCTTGTTCATTTCGACGATGAGCGAATTGGTTATGTCACGGTTTGTAATGATTCCCACCAACTCTTTTTGAGGATTCACTACCGGAAACCGCCCGAAAGAGTATTTGTCAAAGTATGATATCCCGAAAGACAAGGGCATATCGTCCTCAAGAACTATCAGACGCCGGGTCATGTGACCATCCGCCCTGTCATCAATAGTACCGTTCTCGAGAGCCGTAATAATATCATCCATACTGATTATTCCTGCCAGACGACGACCGTCTACCACAGGAACACCAGTTATCGAACTCTCCTTCATTATAGCCTGTATCTCCCGAAGACTGGTATCCGGCTTTGCGGTAAGCAGCTGCCGTGTCATGGCATCACGGATCTTCAGGCGATAGATCAGTTCTAGCACCACCGAAGGTGCCGTAAGGGTGTTGATCGGAATCTGCTTATGCATGAGAATCCGGATTTACATCCAGCTTGAGATATCCCCCCAGCAGAACCGAGAATTCAAAACAGGGGAGTTCAGTCCCGATTATCGGGATACCAAGTTCCGTAGCCAGTGAAAGCAGTCCCGGCTGAGGTTTTTTTCCATTCACAAGCACAATTCCTAGCGCACCGACAATATCTGCAGTTCTGGCAACCTGATCGGAAGTGAGCGAAGTAATCAACAGAAAATCCTCATGGTCTACCGTCAGAACATCACTCATCAAATCGCATACCAGCACCTGTGTAAAATCGCTATCCAGCAGATCTGCTCCGGAATAAATCCTCATTTCCAGTGCTTCCTGCATTCCCCGGAGGGATGATTTCTGTAATTTCATTGTGCTAGTATACAGCAGGATGCCGGGAATTAAAATAGTTAACACCTGTGTAAACACAGGTGTTAATATCTCTTGTGGTTCACATGGAAACATAATACCGCTACAATGATTTCATGAGAACATTAATAATTAAATCATCCATACTGCTTTTCAGTATCATTCTGTTCGCCTGTTCATCGGTTCTTGTTACTGCAAGCGGTCAGCGCGAGTCTGCCGGGAGCATGGCTGCAGAAGAATCCCTTGTTCCGGTACAGATTCGACTCGGAGGACTAAACGGGCCCACTTCAGTAAGCCTCGCACCCTATATTGTTGACCCTGCCCGGCTGGGTGAAGCACACCCGACCAGCATCGAGACATATGCCAGCCCGGATCTTATAATCAGTCAGTTATTGGCCGGTGAAGTTGATATTGCCGCTATTCCCAGCAATCTGGCTTCTGTACTCTATAACCGGGGAGCCGGTATACAGCTGCTCGGCATAAGCGGAGAAGGCGTGCTCTACCTGGTTTCCGACAAAGCAATGAGCTTCGAAGAAATTGCAGGCAAAACGGTCCACACCATCAGCCGCGGAGCGACCCCGGATGTCATGCTGCAGGCTATGGCTGCCCGATACGGGCTCCTGGCTGGTGAGGATTATGAGATCAGATATGCTGCAGATCAGACCGAACTTGCCCAGAATCTCATAGCCGGCCGCGTCAATCTGGCAGTTCTCCCCGAACCCTTTGTCAGCCGGGTAATTCAGGGCAATCCCGATCTACAGATTGCAGTTGATCTACAGGATGTGTTCAGGGCCCAAACAGGTCTGGACTATTATCCCATGACAGCTATTGTTGTCAGCAAGTCATTTGCTGAAAAACACCCCAGGGCGGTCAGGGCTTTTACAGACGATATGTCATCTGCCAGAACATGGCTCGATGCCAATATCGAGGAAGCAGCTGCTGCTGCCGGCGCACAGATCGGAATGCCGGCAGCTATTCTGAAAGCCTCTTATCCGAGGTTAAATCTTACCTGGATTCCTGCCGCTGATGCACGGCAAGAGATTGATACCTATCTGGGTATATTCTACGACTTCAACCCTGCCTCTGTAGGCGGTTCAATTCCGGCTGCTGATTTTTATTTCCAGGAATAATCCATGATGCAGCGAGTTTCCCGGAAACATGTAAGTGCAGCAATCGGTATTACCATACTGCTGCTTTTCTGGGCCCTCGCTGCGGCCGCAGTGAACAGGGAAATACTTGTCCCCGGTCCACTGCGGGTTGTTGCTGAACTTCTTTCTATTGCTTCCAGGAGCTCAACATACCTCATTATATATGGAAGTATTCTGCGATGGCTGATCAGTTTCATGCTGGCGCTGTCAGCAGGCATTATTTCCGGGTCACTTGCCTACCGATACCCGGATTTTTCTGACGGCATCCGCCCTCTTGTAATCAGTATCCGCTCTATTCCGGTTATCGCGATTATTTTGATTGCGCTCGTCTGGCTGCCTTTGAATCATGTCGGTGTGCTGGTAGGGCTGCTGGTTGCCTATCCCCTGATTCATCAGGGAGTGCTGGATGGATTACGCAGCGTTGATGTCCGCCTGATCGAAATGTCGGATATATTTCACGTTTCATTTCTCAGAGCTGTCAAAAGGATCTATTTCCCGGGCAGCCTGCCAGTAGTTCTCTCGACCATGATCAGCGCTGTAGGAATGAGCTGGAAGGCAGTTATTGCTGCTGAGGTCCTCAGCCAACCCCGGCATGGTATCGGCACAGCGCTACAGACCGCAAAACTCTATATTGATACTCCAGCGGTATTCGCCTGGACCATTATTGCAGTATTGCTGGCAGCACTTGTGGACGGCTTGTTGCTTGTAGCCGATCGCAGACTGTATCATCACAGCAGCAGGAAGATACCTGTCGGGAAAAAGAATATTCCACATTTTGTACCGAACAGTTCCGAAATTTTCCCTTCATGGAAAACCCAGGAGCTGCCGGCCCTGCATGCGGAGAAACTCTGTTTTTCTTACGGCTCGCTGAAGGTATTCCATGAGCTTGATCTTGAAATAGAAGCAGGAAAAATCACGGTTCTATTCGGGCCATCCGGCTGCGGCAAGACTACACTACTCCGCTTGTTTGCCGGCTCCCTGCACGCTGAAAGCGGCAGAATATTCCGTACACCGAATGACAGAACTGTTCCCCCCAGATACCAGACAAGTTTTATTTTCCAGGACCCAAGACTCCTGCCATGGGCTAACCTGGAACAGAATCTTGAACTTGTATGTACTATCCACCCCGGCAACAAACGGAAGTACGTCTGCAGAGAAATTCTTGAACAGATCAAATTACCCCTTCCCCTTGCCTACCCTGATCAGCTGAGCGGTGGCATGCAGCAGAGACTGAATCTTGCCAGAGGCTTTCTGCATCCAGCAGGCTTACTATGCCTGGATGAGCCATTTGCCAATCAGGATCGAGCCACCAGAGACGAACTGTTGAAACTCAGTCTGGAACTGCAGCAATTCCATGGGTCAACAATGCTTTGGGTCACTCACGATCCCCAGGAAGCAGTTTCAGTTGCTGATCGGATTCTGATTTTCGGAAAACCTGATTCACTCGGCAGTCGAATCGAAGCTGACTACCATTTCACTGGTCCTGAAGATCCAGAAAGACAGAAATTCGCGCTTTTAATATCGAATTGTTAGGCTCTCCTAATTCGATAAATATTTATTGATTAACATTACCCCGCATGATAGACTGTTGCCGGATACGAGCAGTATCCGAAAATATATTTTGGGGGTAGTACGTGGCCACGGAAACTACAGAAACACAGGAAGACTTGAAGCTGTCCGATGAGCTTATCTCCTTCATCGATACCTGGAAAAACAAACGCGGGAACCTGATCATGATTCTTCATCGTGTTCAGCAGGAACATGGATTTGTTCCCAGGAAAATCGCAGTCGAGCTAAGCCGCTATATGGATGTACCTTTAGCTAAAATCTACGGAGTACTCACTTTCTATCACTATTTCAAACTGGAGAAACCAGGTCGGAACCGTCTCGCTGTATGCATGGGAACCGCATGCTATCTGAAGGGCGGACAGGATCTTATTGATGAGCTGGAAAACCTGCTCGGCATCGGTGTGAATCAAACATCTGACGACGGAGAGTTCTCTATTGAGGCTGTTCGCTGTGTGGGTTGTTGCGGTCTGGCACCGGTACTCATGGTCGGAGATGAAGTGTTCGGAAAAATCAAGAACGATCAGCTCCCTGAAGTTATCGCAAGGTTCCGCGGTAAATAGCTGGAACAGGGGATTCCCTCAGGAGGGTTTATGCACTGGAGCATCTGCGATTTTATTGCCGACATAGCTCATAATGCCCTGCACGCAGAACCCGACACTGTGGAAATCCGAATTATAGAAAATCCGGAGCAATTCTGTTTTACAGTATGCGACGACGGATATGGAATGACGCCGGAACAGCAAAAGCGGGCTCTCGATCCATTTTATTCGGATCGAAAGCATCACCCTGATCGAAAGGTCGGGCTTGGACTGCCGATGCTGGTGCAGACGATAGAATCGACTGGCGGATCATTCAAACTGGAATCAAAGCAGGGCCAGGGAACCTCCGTATATGCGGAGTTTTCCAGAAACAATATCGATACCCCTCCAATCGGGGATATCTGCAGCACAGTCTGCAGTCTTCTTATGTATGGCAGCGGACCGGAATTAATTTTCTATAGGTCTGTACTACATAAAGGAGTAAGCCTTGAATATCAGCTTAGCCGTAATGAGCTGATCGAAACGGTCGGAGACATGAACGATATTGTGAATATAGGAATGGTGCAGACATACGTCCGGTCACATGAAGACCGGGTGAAAGGAGTAAACAATCATGGCAGCAATGAGCCTTGAAGAACTGCGTGCATTACGCGACAAGAAACGACTTGAACTGAACCGCCGCAAGGTGGATGAGAAAAGCGTAGAAGTTATAGTAGGAATGGGTACCAGCGGAATAGCCGCCGGTGCGAAGGATACCCTGCAGGCTTTTATCGACCAGCTGAATGAACATTCCATGGAGAATGTGGTTATCCGCCAGACAGGATCACTCGGACTGGATTATGCCGAGCCGACAGTCGAAATCAAGATGGCGAGTATGCCGGATACCATTTATGGTCGGGTTACCCCCAAGGTTGTGACCCAGATAATCGAGAAACACATTATGAACAAAGAACTGGTTGACAAACATGTGTATGACCGGCCAGCACCCGACATGATGGAGACAAAGGAGTAATCAATGGCATTCAAGAATTACTGTCTGGTTTGCGGCGGTACCGGCTGTGAGTCCAGCAAAGCCGATGACATTTACAAGCAGCTTAAATATTTCGCAGAAGAACGCGGAGTACATAACGATGTTCAGATCGTAAAGACAGGATGCTTCGGCTTCTGTGAAAAAGGTCCGATCGTCAAGATTCTCCCCGATGAGTCCTTCTATGTTGAAGTAAAGCCGAAGGATGCTGAAAAGATCATTGACGAGCACATAATCAAGGGCCGTCAGATCAAGAGCCTCATGATCAAGGACAAGGAACGCAAGGTTCACCTTGAAACCGAGAGTGACATTGGTTTCTACCAGAAGCAGGTCCGTATTGTTCTGAGAAACTGTGGTGTCATAAATCCCGAGGATATTACCGAGTACATTGCCCGGGATGGTTATGCTGCCCTGGAAAAAGTTCTGTTCGAAATGTCCGACGATGATGTAATCAACGAATTGAAAAAATCCGGACTTCGCGGCCGCGGTGGCGCTGGTTTCCCGACCTGGATGAAGTGGAACTTCACCAAACAGGTCAAGGACAAGGCCGATGAGGTATTCGTCGTATGTAATGCCGACGAAGGCGACCCCGGTGCATATATGGACAGATCGACCCTGGAAGGCGATCCGCATTCTGTCATGGAAGCCATGGCTATTGCCGGATACACTTGCGGCGCGAAAGTTGGTTACATCTATATCCGTGCTGAGTATCCGCTGGCTATCAACCGCCTGAAGCACGCCATCGGTGAGGCACATGAATATGGCCTTCTCGGTAAAAACATTCTCGGCAGCGGATTTGATTTTGACATAGAAATCAGACTTGGCGCTGGTGCATTCGTATGTGGTGAGGAAACAGCGTTGCTTGCATCCATTGAGGGTGAGCGCGGTATGCCTCGTCCAAGACCGCCTTTTCCTGCAGTCAAAGGATTATGGGGAAAACCAAGCGTTATAAACAACGTAGAAACACTTGCCAATATACCCGCCATTATCTTCAAGGGCGGTGACTGGTTTGCCAAGATTGGAACCGAAAAATCCAAGGGAACCAAAGTATTTGCCCTGACTGGAAAAATAAACAACTCCGGTCTTGTCGAAGTACCAATGGGAACAACCCTGAGGGAAATCATCTATGATGTAGGCGGCGGAATTCCGAACGGCAAGAAATTCAAGGCTGTTCAGACTGGTGGCCCTTCAGGCGGTGTTATTACGGCAGATCATCTGGATACACCAATTGACTTCGACACCCTTACAGCCCTGGGTTCCATGATGGGTTCGGGCGGTATGATTGTCATGGATGAAGATGACTGTATTGTCGATGTCACCAAGTTTTACCTGGACTTCTCTGTTGAGGAATCATGCGGTAAATGCGCCCCCTGCCGTATCGGGGGACGAAAACTCTATGACATCCTGGATAAAATCAGCAAAGGCGCCGGCACCATGGACCACATTGATCAACTTGGAGCTATTGCCGAATCAATGCGCAAGGCTTCCTTGTGCGGACTTGGGCAGACAGCTGCCAACCCGGTAATGTCTACCCTGAATTATTTCAGGGAAGAGTATCTCGAGCACATCCAGAACAAGCGCTGTCCATCTGGAGTATGTAAGGATCTCGTAACCTACGATATCGATGCAGAAAAATGTATTGGTTGTACCGTTTGTGCACGGAAATGTCCCGTTAACTGCATAGCCGGTGAGCGGAAACAGCCTCATGTAATCGATCAGGAACGCTGTATCAAGTGCGGTGCATGCTACGACGTATGTAAATTCGATGCTGTGATCATCGCCTAGTTCGAGCAGAGAGAAGGAGTAAAACTGTGAGTACAGTAAAAATAAAAATGAACGGCACCGAGATGGAAGTTCCAGCAGGAAGCACCATTCTGGCTGCTGCCAAAGAAGCAGGTATAAAAATCCCGGCCCTGTGTGCCCACCCCGACCTGGAAGCCTGGGGAGCTTGTGGTTTGTGTGTGGTAAAAGTCGAAGGGTCACCGAAATTACCCCGTGCCTGTACGACCCAGGTCGTTGAAGGACAGCATTACATTACCCATGACCCCGAGCTGAACCAGGTCCGACGTACAACCGTGGAAATGATCATGTCTGTTCACCCGAATGAGTGTCTGACCTGCGGGCGTAACGGCACCTGTGAGCTTCAGGATATTGCTGCCAACTTTGGTATCCGCGAGGTTCCCTTCGAGCATGTTGTTCCGGATCTTCCCAAGGATGAAAGTACGCCGTCAATCGTTCTTGATCCCCGGAAGTGTATCAAGTGCGGACGCTGTGTACTGGTCTGTCAGCAGCTGCAGGATGTATGGGCCCTTGAATTCCTCGACCGGGGAGATCAGACTCAGATGATGCCGGCTGCCGGGGTACTGCTGAGCGAGAGTCCCTGTATTAAATGCGGACAGTGCTCGGCTCATTGCCCGGTCGGTGCTATTTACGAGCGCGACGACACCAAAAAGCTGCTCAACGCGATCCGCGACCCGGAACTACACGTAGCTGTGCAGATTGCACCTGCAGTTCGCGTAGCAATCGGCGAGGCATTCGGTATGGCTGCCGGAGAGATCACTACAGGAAAGATCTATGCTGCGCTGAGACGCCTCGGTGTTGATGCTGTCTTTGATACCAACTTCGCTGCTGACCTCACCATTATGGAGGAGGGCACTGAATTTGTTCACCGCTTCACCCAGAACGGCGAACTGCCCCTGATTACATCCTGCTGCCCGAGCTGGGTCGATTACATGGAAAAATACTACGAAGATATGATTCCGAATTTTTCCACGGCCAAATCGCCCATGA
Organism: Spirochaeta dissipatitropha; assembly: GCF_054657935.1. NCBI lineage: Bacteria > Pseudomonadati > Spirochaetota > Spirochaetia > Spirochaetales > Spirochaetaceae > Spirochaeta > Spirochaeta dissipatitropha. Next base: position 14,715 of record NZ_BAAHXT010000009.1, read on the forward strand.
TGATGCAGGGTGTGCTGACCAAAACCTATTATGCAGATCAGCAGAAACTATCACGTGAGAAGATCTATTCCGCAGCTATTATGCCCTGTACCAGCAAGAAGTTCGAGATTACCAGGGACGTAAACATGTACGCCTCCGGATCACAGGATGTTGATGTTGTTTTAACTACCCGTGAACTGGCTCGTCTTCTGAAACAGGCTGGGATAGATTTCGCACATCTGCCGGAAGAAAAGGCTGATTCTCCAATCGGTGCATATACCGGAGCGGGAACCATCTTCGGAGCTACCGGTGGGGTAATGGAAGCCGCACTCAGAACTGCCTATAACCTTGTAACCGGAAAAGAATATGCTGCAATCAATTTTGAAGCTGTCCGGGGTATGGACGGAGTGAAATCGGCAGTCATAGACGTTGATGGAACCGAGGTTCGCGTAGCTGTTGCTCATGGCATAGCCAATGTGAAACAGATTATGGAAGAGGTCAGAACAGCCAAAGCAGAAGGCAAGGAACCACCTTACCACTTTATTGAGGTCATGGCATGCCGCGGGGGCTGTATAGCCGGAGGCGGTCAGCCATATAATACCACTGATGAAGTTCGTCAGGCACGTATTGCCGGAATATACCAGGATGACAGCAAGCAGGATATTCGCTGCTCGCATCAGAATCCATATATTCAGGAACTGTATAAAACCTTCCTCGGTGAGCCCTGCGGCAAAAAGTCGCACGACCTGCTGCACACTCATTACACCAGTCGACCGCTCTACACCAAGTAGAAGCTGTCTCTCTGCTTATAATGAAAAAGCCTGTCCCAAGGGGCAGGCTTTTTTAATCTTCAGTTCAGTCAGGAATAATCAGCAACACTCATACTTCAGGATAATCCAGTTCAATTGAAATTTCATCCCAGTAAAAATCAATTGAAAAATCCTCGTTAATCCTATAGAAGAAGTAATCTGTCCCATCTTCCAGCATGATCAGTCGATTACCTTCGGCAGCGGTTCCACGGGCAAATGCAGCTGTCAATTCTGATGAAGGAGCACTGAAGCTTGATTCCTGAATAAGGATTTCAGCATCAACATCCAGGCGCATCAATACCAATTCACCGGTCGGATACTCACCACTGCTGTACAGCAGTACGGGTTCATTGTTTGCAATCCCGAAGGTTTCAAGATAAAAGCCATACGGCAGCTGCTCATTTAGATTTATATAGGAAGACAAACTGATCTCTTCCGGCATTCCTTCAAGATCAAAACGCAGATACGCGAGTTCATTCTCGACTGAAATTATGAGATGCAGTTCATTACGGAGCATCTCGACAGCCAGAACCTCGAACCCTGTCGGGTCAGAAATTGCTGTGTTTGCAGCAACAGCAGTATTGATTTCTGATTCGAGGTCAATATAGTGCAGCACCCAGTTCCATGCCCCGGGTGAATTGACATAGCTTGATGCACCAAGAGCAAAAAGGCCTTCATTGCTATGCCCGAAAGCAAGCAGCCATTCTCCTTCGGGGTCCACCGCAAGGCTGGAAATGGAATCGATCATGATATCTGGATACTCAAGGAAATCGGAAGCAGTGAAATAACCCAGTGGATCACCATCCTTGAGATCTCTCACCATCTCAATCAGATAGGAACCTGAGTCACCGCTGACCGCCCACAAGCGGGCATACGAGTCCACAGCAGCATCAATCAGAATCTGTCCGGAGAGAGCCATGTCATACGCATGGAGATCTGCCGGCTGCCCATCCAATTCACCCGATCCGTCAGTGATGCCGAACCAGGTGCTGCTGAAGGGAGCTAAATCAAAACCAATCATCCAGCTTTCCGGTGGGGGCGAGTTAGCACGTAGTATTTGCATCCGCGGGCTCTGGGGATCTCCATCCACTGTGAACTCAATCCATGAACCCGGACCCACAAAGTTTTCCGGCCGCATTCTGAATCTTGTTTCCGTCCATAGATCAGCCATGATCCAGGAATTTGAAGGACTGGAAAAAGATGTATGCACGACCCACTCATCACCCTCCTGTATCTCAACCCGGTACGCTACATTATTCTCATGATGGTGAAATTGCAGACTATATTCAACGATTCCACTTGTACCTATCCAGTCAAGACTAGTTCGTAGGGAATCCACATCTGTCGGCATCGGCCCGAAATGTCTGGATCCAACAGTAAAATCCGCCTTGCTGACAAGCCCGTCATCTACTCGAATGGTTTCCAGCCACATGACTAGTGGCCCGGTAACTCCATAGTAATATCCGTTTGAAACCATCGCCTGGGGTTCGCCTATTTCTGGAGACTGAATGCTGTGAGCCCCGCCCATTCCGCCTTCCAGTTCAGTTGCGAACATGAAGGCAATGTGATAATGCCCGGCAGGTATTTCATCGGTAATCATATGCAGACTGGATCGGTCAAGTGTATTTCCGGTCCGACTTGCAGCAGGGGTCCATGAAAAATGACCTTCCTGCCACTCATTATCCAGATTATCAAAGGGAACATTAATATAGAATTCATAGGGTTCAGGATCACCGCTTGTTTCATCCCACTCATCCGCCTGCGCGTCTACCAGCATCACAATGAGCTCAACAGGCTCGAAGGAATCAGCGGGAGGCCTGAATGTCCAGCTGATATCAATAGCGCCCTGACCGCTTTCGGGGCTACTGTAGACAAGGGGAAGATGCACATCCACAAGGCCGACAATTTCGATTTCAAATGGCTCGGTACTTCCAGTGAGCACCAGCTGGCCAAGTGAATTTTCTGCTTCAGCAGTCAGGCTGTACATTCCAGGATCAAGATCAATTATATAATCATCGCTGTCAGTGAGTGTATGAGGCTCAATTTCGCCGGTGTCAAGATTTTCCAGCTCAATATGAAGCGTAGATACTGAATCCAGATAGTCCGGCAGTATTGTACGTCCGCGGTCAAGGTTCAGCCGCATTCCAGTTCTCTCGCCGCTGGAATATCCATCTGCTGCCTGATCAAGGAATGGGCTGTTAACTCCGCAGGCTGTGGCCAGACCAAATAAAAGCATGGTTATAATCAGTTTCAGTTTCATTCTCATTACCTTCCACCTCCAAGCAGTTCTGTATAGAACCAGAGCTCCGGAGAATATATCTGTCGTCCCTCATCGGATTCCGCCTCGAGAAATACAAGGATCTCTGCATCTGCCGGGAGGCTCTCCAGGACAACCGAGGTATCTTCAATTTCCATTATGTCGTACCAGGATTGGTCATCATTGTAATAAATATTGATGTACACATTATAGAACAAGGCACCGGGCACCTCTTCCCAGCTCAGCCTGACATCCTCTTCTTCAGAAGAAAACTCCAGCACTGAACCAAATGCAGGGCTCACAATATTAAAACTGGAATTTATAATCAGAGTAACTGAATCGCTATACCAGTTCCCGTCGATCGAAACTCTCAGAGTCAGGATACGTTGTGTTCCGGGAGGTCCGAAGTAGTTCATCATTGCATCGTGGTAATCGAAAACATCAGATGTACCGACAGTGTTGCCGTCAATAAGCCATTCATATTGGTCCCCATCAAGACCTGAAGCATCAATCGTCAGACCGAGCAGCTCATATACCGTTATGTCGCCGGAACCGAAGACCGAGGCTATATCCTCGGGTGAATCAGCTTCAAGTACAAGATCTGCACCCGGACCCTCGGGATTGTCCAGATCAGTAATTCTATCGATACTCAATTGAACGGTTGTAACACCCCTGGAACTCATACGGAAGGCAGAAGACACTGCTCCGAACCTGGCATTGCTGTTCAGAACAATAATTCTGTATTGCGGGCCAATAGGTACATGAGGGATGCTTACGCCGGTCTGTTCATCCCTGCTGCTTAATGGAATCCGGAATACTGACTGCCCTCTCAAATCCTTCGGATTACCAAGAATACGATACGAGGTTCCCTTCAAATCATCCCGCTCGACTTGAATATCCCTGACATTAAATATTCGCAGTTCCAGGTAATCATCCTCGGCCAGTTCAGCGATACGTCTTGAACCTTCCAAATCAATACGCATATTCGGGGTATCCGATAGATAGCCGGAGGTACATGCAGCCGACATCAATAATGTGGCCAGTAAAATACCTATGCGATTGCTTGTTTTAATCATACAAACCTCCACTCACCATTTCCAAACATACCGCAAAAAACTCGTGTTTCCAAGTGATTTACTAGTCTATTAGGATTTTATGGAGTTCTTCTGCATTTCTGACTGCTTTTCCCGCAGCATGATTGTTGAATGCAACGACAAGAATCCGACTGCGTGCCTGCATTTCCTTCAATGCGGGGCGCCATTGCGATAATTCCTCTATTGAGTAGCGGTAATCATAGCGGCTGGTATTGTCTCCCTGCCACCAGTCAGTATTATTACGCCCATGGAAGCGGAGATATGCAATATCCGACGTTACCTGAGCAGTTGCAGTCGGCAGACCGGGCAGTTCCGGGACGTCCACATTAACAAAAGCCGTACCGCGTTCTTCGAGCCCTCTAAACACAGAGGGTATCAGCCAGTCACGGCAACGGAACTCAACAGCAATCGGAAGTCCCTGCAGCTGCGTTATAAGCTCCGATAAGTAACGCCGGTTATCATCGGAATAATGAAAGCTGAAGGGAAACTGAAGCAGGACAGCCAGCAAGGCAGAATTTGAAACAAGAGGCTCAAGGGCATTCCTGAATAGATCGCAATCCCGCAACAGAATCTTCCGGTCAACTGGACGCTCGTGGGTCATACTTTTATGGGCTTTTATAGAAAAACTGAATGAAGTGTTCTCAGAGCGTGCTGTGTCGAGTATTCGTTCTATCTGTTTCTTTTCAGGCATTTTATAGTAGGGAAAATTAAGTTCGGTAAACTCAAATCTGCGGGCATACTGAGATAGATAATCTTTAGCCCTGCTGCCGGCAGAATATAGTGGGCCGACCCAATCCCTGTATGAATAACCACTGGTTCCTATATAGATTTTTCCCATCAGCATAATATATCATGAAAAAACGGCTGTTCGGCTGACAAATCACCGATCCGGGCATACTATTATGGTATGCAATAGGAGTCCCCGCAGATGAAAAAACGTTTTCCCTTGTATATGCTTATAGCAAGCGGCGTAATCGTTGTTATGCTCATAGCCGGCCATATTCTCAGCTCTCCAGTGGCCGAGTCCAGGTTTTTCCAGGCATTACCCCAGCATCGCACCGTTGTGATAGCACATCGAGGTGGTGCAGATATATATCCCGAGAATACACTTGTGTCGTTCAAGGGAGCTGTAGAACTAGGAGCGGATGCACTTGAAATGGATATCTATGCCAGTGCAGATGGCATACCGGTTGTCATTCATGATTCTACCGTAGATCGTACGACAAATGCATCGGGCCATGTAAGTAGCTTCAGTTTCGAGGAACTGAAGCAGCTTGATGCAGCATACTGGTTTCAGGATGCCAGAATTACATCGACAGACAGTGATCCTACCTACCCCTACCGTGGACAGGGAATCGGCATTCCTGGCCTGGAGGAGGTTTTTTCAGCATTTCCGGGCATTCCAATGGTTGTAGAAATCAAAGAGCAGGATACACGGCTGGCCGACAAAATGATTGAACTGGTCAGAACCTATGACAGGGAAGACATAACCCTGTTCGGCAGCTTCTATCCGGATATGCTTCAGTATTTCCGCCAGCATGCTCCGGAGATCCCTACCCATGCCTATGAACAGGAAGTATTGATTCTGCTGGGGCTGGCCCATCTGCGGCTCGAAGGCCTGCTGTCACCGGAGTATGAAGCCATAATGGTACCTATGCGGAGCGGGCGGTTGAAGGTCACTACTCCGCGCTTTCTACAGGCATCTCACAATCGCGGGATATTTACTGCAGCATGGACCATTAACCGAAGAGAAGATATGGAACTGCTGATCGGTAAAGGTATCCGTGCATTGATTACCGACCGTCCGGATCTTGCTGTAGAAATTCTGGGTATATAAAAAAAGTGCCGGAAGGTCAGAGCATCCGGCACTTGTTATCTTGAATTAACCAGAAAACCTACTGCTGTACTGCAGTACCTTCAACTTCCAGTGTTCCCCAGGAAATTACAGGAACAACACTGGTAAGCAGCAGATCTATAAAAGTAAAACCGTCCCGAATTACCAGGTTGGTAGCAGCATTTGCTCCAGCGGAATTCAGGCTTGGTCCAATTACAACATCAAGCTGTTCTGCAGGATTATCTCCGAGAACAAACAATGATGGGTGAATAATAAACATGTAACCTTCGTCAACAGAAAACGATCCCTGCGCTGTGCCACCGAGCTCAGCATAGGAAAGGTTCCCGTCTGTTGTTGTGTATGTTGTCATACAGCCGGACAGAGCCAAAGCTGCAGCCAGCACAATTAAAATCAGTAATACCTTTTTCATAAAAATCCTCCATTGCTTAAAGACCATACTCTGACTATGGTGTTTTATTTCTTTGTTTCATTGGATAAGCCCCTATGGATCTCCCCATAAAAAGTGTCCATGCTGATTCGGATGAATATGTTGCACCGATCATCACACCGACTACGGGGGTAACAGGAAAACGAAAATACGGACTGAACCGGTAAAACCCACCGCCATCCTGCCCGAACGCGAATCCATAATCAGCCGTTACATACAAACCAAACAATTTGGTCTGCGCCGGACTAAGGATCTCAACAATGGGAAGCTCGGCTCCAGCACTCAAAGCGAAGCCTTTCTCCCGAAGCCATCCAGCGGACAACCGGGCCCTCGGTCTGAAAAAAGTCCTTCCATAACCGTAACTGAAACCTGCGGAAAGATAATGACTTGAGATAAAGCTGCGGACTGGCTCATCAAAATCCATACTGAGATCCCAGTCAACATGCATACCATAATAATGTCTGGAAAAGCGTTGATCAATTTCTGATTCCGGGATTGAATCAGCAGTGGCAGGCCCTGGAAGAGCGACAGTAAAAATTAACACCAAGCAGCAGGTAATCATCATGCTGCCTCGAATGTGAGACGCAACCATAGAAGGAAGTATAACGAACAGAAATGGATTTTTCCAATTCAGATGTGTATTTCATCTTTATTTTTATAGTTTTTACAGTATTTATGAGGCATAACTACTCAACGCTTTGAAAAACCGACAGTATATGATTGAGGCACCATTATCTCACTCAAGGCATCCAATGCAAAATCATCTGACATTCCTGCAATAAAATCAAATACGACATTGGCAGCAGGATCGGGCTCCGTATGATAGTAATCCGACATGGTGTTCACATACCTGGCAAATCCGGCGGCAAGCGAATTGACCTCGGCTGCATATTTCACGGATTCAAAACCAAAACGTTGAAAAAGCTCCCCGAGATACTCATACAAAACCGTAAGGACTCGCTCAAAACCCGGATGCAGGGCTTCCATGACCTCGCTGCGATAGATATAACGGTAGTTGAAATCCTTCATCTCAAGAAAAGCCTGATACACTTCATCTGACAGACCGATTTTCCCACTGGCATTCCCGGTTCTGATTACGTCACTTACCAGAGTGTTGATTATCTCACTGTTATTGCTACCCAACACCGCTGAGGCTTCGGTAGGCACATCATCCTCACTTATGACACCAAGGCGCATGGCATCTTCAAGATCGCGTCCGAGATATGCTATCTTGTCACTCATCCGAACTACCGTACCCTCCCAGGTGCAGGGATATTCGCTACGGTCATGAATACTGTTCAGATCCTTCAGGGTGAAGTCAGGTTCTATGTACTGCTCAAATTTCTCACCACAATGATTAATGATTCCATCGCGAACGGCATAGGTCAGATTCAAGCCCTTGCCATGATTTGAAAGATGATCCACTACATGCAGAGAATACATTTCATGCCTGAATCCTGAACTCCCTTTCAATTTTGCAAGGATGGTTTCTCCGAGGTGTCCGAACGGTGTATGTCCGAGATCATGTCCCATGCCGATTCCCCAGGCCAGATCGGAATCAAGATTCAAGGCCCGACAAATGGTGGAAGCAATGGTGGATACATGCATTACATGTTCGATTCTGGTGCAGATATGATCGTTTTTCGGGGCAAAGAAGACCTGTGTTTTGTGTTTCATTCTGCGAAAAGCCGAACAATGAATAATTGCGGTAGTATCACGGAAATACGGACCCCGCAGATCTCTCGATTCATCCGGGCGGGGCTCCTTACGGGAGCGTAGTTCTGCAGGGGTCAACGGATTGTCAAAAAACAGATTTTCCATGACCAAAGCATGACCTGTCAGAGATCATTTTTCAAGTGCCTGTGAACAACTGCGCAAGTTCGGTAAAGGAATCAAAGACAGGCAGGCCACTGGATTCCAGACGCTTTCGGCTCTGGTGTCCACAGGACATGAGCACACAGTCACAAGCCAGCGCTTCGGCAACCTCTGCATCATGCAGACTGTCGCCGACCAGCAGACAGTCTTCCGGAGCAAGACCGGCAGCCGTCAGCATCTCGATTCCCCGGGCTACCTTGCCGGCAGCATGGCGATTGCCGATGCCTGCAAGTTCTTCAAAAAAAGCAGCGATTCCATACTCATGAACCGCTGCAACAAGATCATTTTCATGTGATGCCGAGAGTAGATACTGGGTCCTACCCTTTTCCGGAATAGCCATGAGCAGATTTTCAGCGCCTGTGTGGAGCCGGCACTCTCTGCGTCTTGCCGCATAGTCCGAAACAAAACAAGCGGCAAGATCTGCGAACGATTCCCTGCTGAAGTCGAAGCCCAGACTCCGGTAATAGTCCTCTACCGGAAACCCGAAACTGTTACGGTAACTGTCCAGCGTGATCAAGGAGAGATCACGCTGTCGCAGAAGACTGTTCATGATGCTGACTGATATTTCCGCATCATCCAGCAAGGTTCCATTCCAGTCCCATATTATGTGCTTGTACGGTTTCTGCATATATTCAGTCATTCAGTTATTCAGTCCGCAAATTATCAGATATCGCAGTGCCCGGCCATACAGGCAAGCTCCTGCGCAGCTGTCGTCAGATCCCGCTCCTCATACCGATATATCTTGGAAAAATCGATATCGGGAAAATGAGGCGCCAGTTTTTCAAATTCCTGTTTGCTTATCTCGACATAAGGCATCTGATCGTACTGGGCATCTATGGCAGGAAGGAATGCCATGCCTCCAATCTTGTCCTGGTGCTCCCATATCCATTTAATAATATCGATAACCTCATCCGACTTGTAGGTTATTGTCACCGAAGGATTATGCTCGGTGTAATGTATCTTGTTCTGCAGCCAGTACTCACACTGCTGCAGTGCGCTGAGACTATGGCGTGTGTGGGCGTTGTCCGGACTTTTAACCGGAAAGTGTGCAACCCAGGTACTGGCGTTCTCAACTGTCTGCCCGTTCTCGGGATCCATCGGGACGCCTTCATCCTGCAGAACCTTGAAAATGGGGGTATGAGCCCCTACACGGACATTCCGGATATAATATTCAGCCCAGCGTGCATGCAGTCCTGAAGAGCTGTTCATAAGCTGGCTGGAGTTGCCCGATGGCTTGACGGCCGTTACCGCTGCAGATTGATTAATACCAAGTTTTTCGGCATAGATTCTGTTGGTTTCTACGGCCACGTAGCGGAGTCTGCTCTGAACATCAGAGTCCTGACAAACCGGGCTGTCCATCTGACCGTTCAGGTCTACACCAAGCAGGCGTTCCTCTTCGCAATTCTGGCTCCATTGTGGTCGGAGGCCGGGAAAATTAGTGGCCATAGACTGAATTGTGCCCAGTATAGCAGCCATTTCCACCTTGTCTTTCAGACTCTCAAAACTGTCATCAGTACGGGCTATCGCACTGGTCAGATTACAGAACTGAAATGGACGCAGTATGATTTCTCCGCAGGGATTGGTACCGAACTCCGCTTCCTTTCTTCTTTCAGGACGGTTATCGATCGCAGCACGCCGATTGAATATACCGGGTTCACCGCGTTCAGATCGAACCATGTCCAGAACGAAGGTGGCTATTTCCTGCTGACTGAGCTCGCGGCTCGGCCATACAGCTGAATTGTTGGCGTTCCAGCGCTGGGCATTTGTGTGCCAGAAGTCCCCATCCTTACAATGCTTCATGTCCTGATCATCATAATCAAACAGACTGATCATTGCGGTTCTCCGGACTCCACCGGATACTGCTGCTCCGCCAACGGCGCACATTATATCATGTGCATCAAGGGATGTAATAAAACCTCCCTGACGGGCAAGAACCCGCTGCCTGGCGAAGTTGATCATCTGACGAAGAGGTTCAGGCCCCGAAGCCCTGCCGCCCTTGATCTTAAGCGGAGCTCCAGCAGGTCGGATTTCAGAATAATCCATGGTAATATCTTCACCAGCGAACCAGGTAGTCAATGCAGTGCGAAGCGCTTCTGCCCAGCCCTCGGAGGTATCCTGCACAACATAAGTTCCTCTATGTACACCGGTCTGACGCAGGACCCGAGGCATATTCTCTATATATTTACGCTCGACACTGTAACCGACACCGCATCCGTTCATGCTGATTATGAGAGCCTCGACGAATGAATCCACACTATCAACAGGCAGGTATGAGCAATTATAGATTGCGATATTACTTCGCTCAGCCGGCGACCCAGCCATTGCCAGCAGACGCATTGAAGGCATAACCTTCATTTCCAGAATACCCTGGCGAAGGCGCTCGTATACTGCATCATCCAGCTTGTTTTTGGAAATCTTCTTCAGGTAATCCATGGCCCGGTTGACCGTCTCCAGCCATGTCTCACGGCGGCCCAAATCATAGTTGAAACGGGAATATTTATCGTAGAACTGGAATTTCTGGATCTGGGTAGGGAAATACTGATCTGATTCGGCAAATGCATTCTGCACTTCTTCAGGAACCGGGCGCTCCTTGCGGATTTTCTCGTGTGCAGCACGGTAGAGAATATAAGCCTTGGCTGCATCATATTCACCGGCAGCCTGAAGTACCATTTCAACAATATCCTGGATCTGTTCAACGGTCGGCAGATCATATTTTACAGCGACCACATTGACGACCTGGTTTGTCAGTTCCTCAATAGAAATATGATCGGCTGGCTTGGCACTCTGAAAACAACGCTCGATTGCATTCGCAATACGCTGAGAGTCAAATGAAACCTTCCTGCCATCACGCTTGAGAACCTCGGCCGGTATTACAGCTTCGATTCCGTTTGATCCGGATTTATTTGTGTCGGAAACCTGCTCGCCCTTCCCCAGCTCGAGCTTCTTCACAGCGATTTGCTGTGAACTTCCGTTCTTTACAGACATAGAAACACCCCCCATATATAGTGTGTATAGCTGGAACATAACACAATAAAAAGGGGTGATCAAGGATTCTCCGATGAAATTTCCAGATTCCTGTCAGGAAAAATCAACAATTCTGCAAGGGAATCTACATGTCAGAATGGAATCAGTCTGCAGAAATCAGCAACACAGGATAGGGCTCAGCAGGAATCAGATGCAGGCGGATCTGCCTGGGGCTTCCCATTCTCTTCAGGGCTTTCTGGCTGAGTTCAACCAGGCCCAACTGGCAGGCATTCTTCTGGATCAAGGTTCCATGTACCCTGTAACCACCGTCCTCGGTGTATGTAGCGGGGCTTTCTCCATATACAAATTCGAGAATCGTTTCGGTCATAAGGAGACCAAGATCCAGTCCATCGTTTGGATTCACTACAAGTCTGTTTTCCGGAAAGGAAAAATCAGACAGGACCTTCATATATCCGGTTTCTTTCATATCTGGGTGCAGGCTCATGCACACAGTCTTATGCCAAAGCTGCGCGCAGTCAAGAGAAATATCCGATAGTTATCTCATCTTCAGAAAAATAATTCGGGCTACTGAACCGGTAAGCCACGGGCTGTGAAAATTTCCCTGATTCTGCTCATTATCGCGGGAGAAGGTGGCTGAATCCCTTGCAGGGGATAGCGCTCACCGAGAGCTTCCCACTTGTGAATACCCATCTGATGATATGCCAGCAGCTCTACCTGTTTCACCACAGAAAACTGGGAGATGAAATGAGCAAGCCGAAGGGCATGTTCATCATCATCTGTATATCCAGGCACAATCACATGACGGATCCAGGTCGGGAGATTTCGTCTCTGCAGTTCCCGCAGGAAATCGAATACTCTGGCATTCGGAACCCCGATGTACTCTCTATGGATCTCATCATCCATGTGTTTAATATCCAGAAGAACCAGATCTGTACTGTCCAGAACCTGTGATACTGTTTCATTTATAACTGTATAGCCTGAGGTATCCAGAGCTGTATGAATGCCTTCCTCACGACATGCAGTAAAGAGTTCGGCTACGAACTCAGCCTGAAGCAGCGGTTCTCCCCCGGTTGCAGTAATTCCTCCACCGGAATTCCGGAAATAAGGACGTGCCCGGCGGATCCGCTGCATAATCTCAGGCAGATCATACTGTGTGCCGCCATCCCGGGACCAGGTATCCCGGTTGTGACAGAATTTGCAGCGCAGCGGACAGCCCTGAAAAAACAGGACATAGCGAATGCCCGGACCATCGACGGTGCCGAAGCTTTCAAAACTGTGTATTCCTGCTGCGCTCATATTTACTCCATGTATTTTTGACCTGTTTATATCCGGCTATGCAGGGTTCGGTTAATTACGTCGAGCTGCTGCTCCCGTGTGAGCTTGATAAAATTCACTGCATAACCTGAAACCCTGATGGTCAGCTGAGGATACTTTTCAGGATGCTCCATTGCGTCTTCGAGAACCTCTCGCTGCAGCACGTTTACATTGACGTGATGGCCTCCGCTTGCAGCATAGCCGTCCAGCATAGAACGCAGATTGGTGATTCGCTGCTCTTCATCCTTACCGAGCGAGCCCGGTGTAATGCTGAAGGTATAACTTATTCCATCCTGTGAGGACTCGTAGGGCAGCTTGGCGACCGAAGCGAGGGAAGCAATTGCACCATTGGTATCCCTGCCATGCATCGGATTCGCACCTGGCGCTACCGGTTCCCCCTTACGGCGACCATCAGGGGTATTTCCGGTTTTCTTACCGTATACCACATTTGAAGTAATTGTCAGAATCGACATGGTTGGTGTAGAACCCCGATAGGTGGGATTCTTGGCAATCTTACCCATAAAACGCTCTACCAGTTCGACTGCAATGCTGTCCACACGGTCATCATCGTTTCCGAATGCCGGGTATTCTCCCTGGATGTCAAAATCAACAGCCTTGCCGCTTTCATCACGGATTACTCGTACTTTTGCGTACTTTATCGCAGACAGCGAGTCAGCACAAACCGAGAGACCAGCGATACCACAGGCCATGGTCCGGAAGACATCCCGATCATGCAGACCCATCTGAAGGCTCTCGTAGCAGTATTTATCATGCATATAGTGAATGATGTTGAGAGCATTCACATACAGACTGGCCAGCCAGTCCAGGAAATAATCGAACTTTGCTATTACTTCATCATATTCCAGATATTCTCCGAGAATTGGCTCGAAGCGAGGTCCGACCTGCAGTCCGATTACCTCATCAACACCCCCATTTATGGCATACAGCAGGGCCTTTGCTAGATTACAGCGGGCGCCGAAGAACTGCATCTGCTTTCCGATGCGCATTGCACTGACGCAACAGGCAATTCCATAGTCATCCCCCCAGTAAGCGCGCATAAGGTCATCATTCTCGTACTGGATTGCACTAGTATCTATGGAAACCCTGGCACAGAAATCCTTGAATCCAACTGGAAGATTTTCGGACCAGAGGACGGTCAGGTTCGGCTCCGGGGCCGGTCCAAGGTTATACAGGGTCTGCAGTATTCTAAAAGTTGTCTTGCTGACCAGAGTGCGGCCGTCGAGTCCCATTCCCCCCAGCGCTTCTGTCACCCAGGTGGGATCACCGGAGAAGAGCTCGTTGTAATCAGGGGTCCTGAGAAAGCGAACCATACGCAGTTTCATGACAAAGTGATCGATTATCTCCTGGGCATCGGTTTCAGTAATTACACCGGCAGCCAGATCCCGCTCAAAATAGATATCGAGAAAGCTTGCAACACGGCCCAGACTCATGGCAGCACCATTCTGCTCCTTGATCGCTGCGAGATATGCCAGATAAGTCCACTGGACGGCTTCCTGGGCAGTTTCTGCCGGCCGGCTTATGTCGAAACCATAGCCTTCTCCCATTTTCACCAGTTCCTGAAGGGCGGAAATCTGTGCCATGATCTCTTCTCGGGATCGGATTACATCCTCGCTAACGGTGCCGACATCATAGGTCCGGAACTGCTCCTGTTTGTCTTCAATCAGCCGATTTACCCCGTAGAGAGCTACCCGTCGGTAATCACCGATAATCCGTCCCCGCCCATAGGCGTCTGGAAGACCGGTAATAATACCAGCCTTTCTCGCAGCCCTGATTTCAGGTGTATATGCAGCAAATACACCATCGTTATGGGTTTTTCGGTAGCGGTTGAAAATTTCGGAGATAGCCGGATCAAGATCATAGCCATAGGCTTTACAGGCGGCCTCCGCCATCCGGATACCCCCGAAAGGCATGACTGTACGCTTGAGTGGTGCATCTGCCTGAAGACCTACTATGCGTTCCTTGTCGCGATCTATGTAACCAGGACCATGGCTGGTAATGGTACCAATTCTGCTTGTATCCACACTCAGAGTGCCGCCGGCTTTCACTTCCTGATCCATGAGGGCGCTTACCTGGCTCCATAAATTCAGGGTTGCCTCTGTCGGTCCTGTCAGGAAGGATGCATCACCTTCGTACGGTGTGTAATTACGCTGTATAAAATCACGTAAATCGATATGTTTGACCCAACGGCCGGTTTCGAACTGTTTCATAAATTTCTGCCTTTCATTAGCAACTTGGTAATAATAACCCCATACTACACCTGTGAAGTTCGATGTGTAAAGAGCTTCCGACAAATAATCGTTATTTTTTTATCGTATTTAGGAATAAGATGCAATGGCCTGCATCACAGAAAAACGGTACCCCGTTCCAAAAATATACAGATGATTCAGCAAATGGTAAAGGTTATAGAGCTCACGCCTTTGTGAATACCCGGAATCCAGCATGAATTCATCCCTGTAGGCCCTGAAAAAAGCCTGGCCCGGTTTACCAAAGAGTTCCAGCAAAGCCAGATCAGCCTCATGGTGTCCAAGGTACACAGCCGGATCGATCAGCACAGCCTTCGCGTTTCTGTCGTACATGACGTTCCCGCTCCAGAGATCGCCATGCACTACCGAAGGGTGCTCAGGTTCGGGTAGCAGTCCGGGCAAGCGTTTCATAATACGCTCGAATTTTCGGTCTTCACCTGAATCCAGCAATCCTTTACGGCGCACGATTTCATAGAGGTACAGCAATCGCCTCTGCCCGAAGAAGTCTGACCATGAATCATTCCACTGATTCGGTTGCGGAGTGGTGCCTATATAGTTATCCATGCTGAACCCGAATTGACGTACAGCTCCGCTGCCAACAGCGGCAGCGGATTTTCCTGTTTCAGGCTTGATTCCATCAATTTCGGGGTTAATGTCACGGAACAGCGGCGGCTCCCTGTGCAAAGCCGCCAATGCCCTTCCAAAATCCGCTTCACTTGCAGAATTTCGGGAACCGGTCTCGATCCATTCCATCAGCAGAAATTGCTCCCCGGGAACAGTAAGCAGCGCATACACCTGCGGTACATGCGGTCCATGGCTACGCAGCGAAAGACTCCGTAAACACAGCAATCCAGCATGTTCTGCATGAAAGACCTTATGGTCGGACGATGCATTTCTCTTGCAGAATAGTATATGCCCATTGCTCAGTTCCAGGCGTTTCCCGTCATGAATACAGCCCCCGGAAACCGGACTGCTGGCAGCAATAGATACAGTATTCCCGAAAAGCTGGTGTAATCCTTCCTGAAGTGATTCAGCCTGCAGAATAGCTCCGGACTGCATATAGATTCCTCGCTCCCTTTATCTGCCGACCCGATTAACTCCCGAGCCTCTGCTTCTCCAGTTCATCCAGCAACTGCCTGCAGCTTCTTTCAACAATCGTAAAGACATGCTCAAAGCCATGATCACCGCCATAATAGGGATCCGGAACATCGTCTTTAAATGAACCCTCCGGGTCGTATGAGCGGAGCTTGTCCAGTCTATCTGCATTCGGATGCCCTGATGCCAGGTACAGAATATCATTGTAATTTCCCTGATCCATTGCCAGAATAAGGTCATACTCATCCAGAAACCAGGGCTGAAATTTCTGGGCCGGATGGTGAAAAGGAATTCCATGCGCTGCAGCTGTCTTCCTCATTCGTGCATCAGCATCCTCTCCGACATGATACCCGTTGGTACCTGAAGATTCCGCGAAATAGTATTCCTCAAGTCCGCGCAGTTTTATCTGGTGCTCGAAAACGGCATGAGCAAGAGGACTCCGGCAGATGTTTCCCATACATACAAACATTATTTTCTTCATATTTATTACCTACCAATCTTAAAGCAGTACCAGCATAAATCCTGTTCCGGGAAAGCGTAGTAAAACGGAGCCCGGAAGGAAGTCGGCATGCATCTCGATATCTTCATGCCCCTCCGCAGATGCCGCGGCTGAAATGACGAGGCTCTCGCCCCTTGTCCCGACACGTGTATTGAAATCAGCGGGAATCTGCCTCGAGAATGAGGTAAGATCGAGCAACTCAGGAGCCGAACCAGACGGATGCAGAGTGTACACCGCACCCCGTCTTCGGGATCGCTCGACCATCAACTCACCACCCTCACCAAACCAGGATGCCAGATCAGCAACGGGCTCGGAAATCCATTCCAGTCTGAGCCGGAACACTCCGGCATCAGCTACCGCAGCATCATCATTTTCGGGTAGAAGTTGTATATGCGCGACCGGGTTCTGATCAACATATAGCATCATCTCCTGCGGACCTGCGAGTGGCTGCAGAAGCTCAAATGGAAGCAGAAGTATCACCAGGAGTTGTGTCATAGACTCAGCCGATCAGTTTTTTGACAACGCTCATCAGCTTGTCAGAATCAAAAGGCTTCACTATCCATCCGGTTGCACCGGCTGCTTTCCCTTCCTGCATCTTGGCTGACTGCGCCTCGGTGGTAAGTACCAGAATCGGAGTGAACTTGTGTTCTACATGCTCCCGGATCCTGGCCGTAAGAGCAATGCCGTCCATATTCGGCATATTCACGTCGGTTATCACCAGCGAAAAACTGTCAGTATCTATTTTGGAGAGTGCGTCCAGACCATCTTCACATTCCACAACCTCGTAGCCAGCTTCTTTCAGAATGAAACTAACACTTTGCCGGATTGCTGCGGAATCATCCACTACGAGAATTTTTTTCGACATTAGTAACTCCCTTTCATACCAGTATGATATGACTGATGCACGAATTCAAGTCTTTGCTTCAAGCTCCGATATAATCAGATCGCAGATTTCACCCGGATCGTGATGCTCGGTATCAATTACAAGATCCGCGACCTCGGGATTATCATTATCAATATTGTATAGCTTGAGATACCGCTGCCGGTCTCGCTGATCCCGATCAAGCGTAGCCTGCAGAACATCCTGAAAATCACCACCTTCACGCACATGAATTCTACGCGCCCGTTCCTCAGATGATGCGGTCAGATACACCTTCAGATCTGCCTCCTTCAGCATCCAGATTGCAAGCCTTGAACCAAGTATGGAATCGCCTTCCATTGCAAGCTCAACCTGCCGTGCGTCCAGATATTTATCATAGGATGGGTCGTCCTCAGCCATTCTGCAGAGATCTGAAAATGGAATACCCCTCTCTTCAGCCAGATTTCGGAAAGTGTAGTTCACCATGCGCACACCAAGACGCTCGCTCAGCATGCGCGTTACCGTTGTATTGCCGCAGCCGCTTTTTCCGGAAATTGCAATTCTCATATACCCCTCTTGTTCAGATTACTCAATATTCCGGACCTGTTCCCGAATATTCTCCAGGGCATCCTTCATATCGATTACCGAGCGACTGATTTCCAGCATCGCAGATTTTGATCCAATCGTATTCATTTCGCGGTTCATCTCCTGACAGAGAAAATCCAGACGTTTACCGACTGCACTGTCTGACTGTATCAGCCTGCCACACTCCTCCAGGTGCCCACCCAGACGCGCAAGCTCCTCGCTGATTGAATACTTGACCAGCATGACCGCCGTTTCAGCGTAAACCCTCTGCAGATCGATCTGATCGCCGAGCATCTCGGTAAAACGTTCCTCGAGCAGCGTTTTAATCCGCTCCTCAAGCTCAGGAGCCCGTGCGGCTACCAGTGCATAGGCTTCCTGTATTCTGGAAAGCTGGCTGCTGATGTCTGTCCGGGTAGTATCACCCTCACGTTTTCTGGAAGCAAGCCACTGGTCAAGAGCTGTGTTGAGTGCCGCAAACAGGGGTCCCTCAAGATCGTCCACCTGACGAGGCTGCTCGACACTGAACAAACCATCAATTTTCAGTAAGGAATCAACGGTCAGATCAGCATTGCTGATTCCATCCTCTGCGGCTGCCTCGCGAAAGGCTTTGAGGTAGCCTTGAAGCAATGCAGGATCCAGCCGTACTGCCGCATCATTGGTCAGTCGGCGGTAACGGATATGCACATCAACCTTGCCCCGCTGGGCGGAAGACTTAACCCTGGCCCGCAGTTTCTCTTCCAGAGGATTCAGGCTGGCAGGCATATTAAGATTGATTTCAAGGTAACGGTTGTTCCAGGATTTAACTTCCACAGAAATAACCATGTTGCTGTCCTGATACTCATGCCAGCCATAGCCTGTCATACTTGTCATAAAGCCTCCACCAATGCTGTTCCGATTTCGTAATTGTTTCCTGCTCCCATGGTCAGAAGCAGATCCCCGCTGCGTAAGTTGGCAGCAGCATGGCTCACCGTTTCATGAAAGCTTTCGAAAAAACGGACCGGTATCCGCGTTTTTCCGGAAAGTTCATCTGCAAACTGCTTTCCGGTCTCCAGAGGATCACGTCCCGCACCTTCCCTCGCACTGGAAAACACAGGATGCATCCAGAGCTCATCGGCAGACTCAAAACAGTGCAGGAAATCATTCCATAAACGCTCTGTCCGGCTGAATGTATGATGCATGAAGTCAACGACGATTCGTTTATCCGGATAATGTTCCCGGATGCCCTCAATGGTCAGCCGGATTTCTGTCGGGTGATGCCCGTAGTCATCCATTACAAGAATCCCGTTCTTCTCTGCAATAATCTCACTGCGCCGCCTGGTTCCTGTAAATGAGGCCAAGGCTTCAGCAAGGCGGGAATCCTCAATTGCAGGGAGATCCAGATCCTCTACCACAGCCTGCAGCACTGCATATACCGCCACAGCGTTCAGAACAGAATGTCTGCCGGGAACCTGCAGCCTGATCTCAGCATTGACGCCGGCCATGCTGAAGAATCCCGGAGAATGCAACGTAATCTGATAAGGTCCGGCACAGTTGAATCCATAGGGAATAAGTTGAATATCCGGCCGTCCGGCGGCAACCTGCCGGGCAACAGCCGTAGCACCGGGGTCATCAGCACAGTATACCAGCGTTCCTCCGATATAAATCCGGTTGCAGAAACTGACAAATGCCTCCCTGACATCTTGTTCATCCCGGAAGTAATCCAGATGATCCGCTTCAACATTTGTTACGATCGCCCAGCGTGGATGAAAATGAAGAAAGTGCCGGCGGTATTCGCAGGTTTCGGCAGCCAGAAAACGGTCTCCGGCTGCGAAGGAAGCATGATTATCCAGCGCAGGAACGAGACTGCCTAGTATTGCTCCGCCAGGAAGTCCCAGCTCACGGATGGCAAGGGCAAGCATTCCGGTAGTTGTCGTTTTCCCATGAGTACCGGCAACAGCCAGCCCCGGCCACGACCTGGAAAGCTCGCCAAGGGCTTCCGGGTATTCAAGACATTTGATTCCACGCCGTACTGCCTCTACCAGTTCAGGATTGCTCTCCGGGCTGTAGGCGGCAGAATACACCACCAGATCACAGTCCTGAGGCACATGCTCCGCACTGAATCCGGGACAGGGTGTAATTCCGATCCGTGCAAGCAGAGCATCGGTAAAGAACGGCTCGGTGACATCGGAACCGCTGATTACAGCACCTGCAGCCGCCAGCAGCTCACAAAGAGCAGCCATTCCTGAGCCCTTGATACCAACGCAATGGATTTTTCTGCCGGAATAAGCCTGCAGTGCAGAATTAACTGAAGAAGTGTGTGACATAGGCCAAGAATACGCCAAAGCCGGCCCATTGACAAGCACGGAACAAGCTTGACATATGCCGCTCATAATCAGCATGCTGTCCGGGAAGCATGGGAGGCATAATGAACCAGAAACAAGCCGTATTTCAGGTATTTCAGGGCATGGCTATAGGTATTGCCAACGTAATACCCGGCGTCAGCGGAGGTACCGTTGCCGTGATACTCGGAATCTATGACAGACTCATTGAATCTCTGGCTGATTTTTTCTCCCGCTCTGGACGCTGGTTATTCAGTTTTGTGTTTCTGCTCCGGATCGGTATGGGCGCAGTAATGGGAGTACTGTTATTCTCCCGACTTATCGATTATCTCTTTACCAGCGTCCCGGTTCCCACCACTCTGTTTTTCATAGGTCTGGTCCTGGGATCTGTTCCGCTACTGCTCGCACTCTCCGGAAAAGGCAAACCCGGGTTGTCCGGTATTCTGGCCTGCCTCCTGACTGCTGCCGGTATAATTATCCTGGGAAATCTGCAGCCAGAGGGTGGTTCACGGCTGATAATTGAACTGAGTGCCTCCGATGCGTTCCTGCTCTTCGCAGCAGGAGCATTGAGTCTGGCAACAATGATAATCCCCGGAGTCTCTGCCTCCTTCGTCCTGCTTGTCATGGGAGTGTACCCCAGCCTCCTGAGGGCGGTTAACACCCTCGATTTGATTTTTCTCGGTATTTTTTTTGCAGGCGGACTTGTCGGAATACTAGCTGTAAGCAAGGCTATACGCGCTCTACTTCGAAAACATCATAAAACCTCCTATTACGGCATACTTGGTCTCGTCCTCGGCTCAGCAGTCAGTCTCTGGCCATCGAGTGAGATTCAAATGGATCTGAATACAGCCATCGCCTTTGTCTGCCTGATCGCCGGTACAGCGCTCGCAGTTTTCTTCGGATGGAAAAAAGCCACTGAGTCAGCACCTTTAGAAGTACCAGCAACTACAGGAGAGAATGAATGACCGATATCCTGAATATTTCACGGACCGAACTTTCAGAGCTTATCGAGTCAGAACTGGCTTATCCTGCCTATCGCAGTCGTCAGGTACTGCAATGGATATGGAAGCACGGAGTCCGGAATTTCGCAGATATGAAAAACGTCCCATTGCAGCTGCGAACAGAACTGGCAGAACGCTTCTGTTTTAACGGACTCAGCTGTGAATCAACGGCCATAAGCAGTGACGGAACGCGAAAAATGATATTCAAACTGCATGATGATCATGTTATAGAAGGTGTACTGATTCCGGCCTCGGACGGCAGGCTTACTGCCTGTATTTCAAGCCAGGTTGGCTGTACTCTCCGCTGTGCATTCTGTGCAACAGCACGAATCCCCTACCGCCGAAATCTAAGCATTGGTGAAATCTGCGATCAGTTCAGCTTCCTGCAGAACGAAGCCAAGGCTCTGTACGGAAAAGGATTAAACAACCTCGTATATATGGGTATGGGAGAGCCCCTTGCGAATTTAGACGCGGTATGTGAATCAATCAGAATAATCACAGGGGAGATGGGACTGGCGCCCCGGCGCATTACCCTTTCGACAGCCGGCATGGTTCCGGAAATACGCAAACTTGCAGATGAAAACCTGGGCATACAGTTTGCCGTCTCACTGCATTCAGCGATTGATGAAAGCCGTCGCTCTCTCATGAGTGCAGGGAGGGATCACAGCCTTGAGGAGCTGGGTGAAGCGATCCGCTACTGGCATGCCCGTACCGGGAACAAAGTGACCCTGGAATACCTCATACTGGCAGGCACAAACGACAGCGCAGATCATCTGCGGGCACTCATTCGTTATGCCTCCGCCTTACCCTGCAAAATCAATGTCATTGAATACAACCCGATAGTCGGAATTCCCTTCAGTGCCGGCAAAAGGAATGAACTTGACAATTTCGCCGCCCGGCTGGCTGATGCCGGTCTTCTGGTGACCGTCCGTCATAGCGGCGGCAAGGATATCGATGCCGCCTGTGGCCAATTAGCAGCGCGAAGCCTGCCAAAAGCTGAATAAGGCTGACCGGGGGCTGACTGAGTAAAAAATACCGAAAAAACCACCTGTTTATTGGCCCTTTTAACGAAAATCTAATATAATCTTTAGTCATGTCTTATGTGTATACCCGCTTTATGACCGCGGTCATGATAGCTTTTTATAGATTGATCGGGCTGACCGTTCGGGTCAAAGAATCCCCGATGGACACAATCAGAGCTTATCACAAGAGTGGCAGGAAAGTTATTTTCGGGATCTGGCATGAATACTCGGTTGTCGGCATTTACTGGTATCGCCATAAACGCGGCTCTGCACTGGTATCGAGTGCCAGAAACGGAGAAATACTCAGCGGAATAATGAGACATTTCGGGTTCCAGGACTTCAGGGTAACCAGCCACAACACCCGAGCCAATGGACGGGGGGTACTGGGGTTCATACGCTATCTGAAGGAGGGCCATGACGGAACCATTGCCATGGATGGCCCCGATGGCCCGGCACGAAAAGCCAAACCAGGAATCCTGCATGTAGGAGCCAAGACCGGAAATCTCGTTCTCCCATGCGGAGCATGCTTCAGCCACTCAATTGCGGTCCGCGGGCGATGGGACAATTTCCAGATTCCCCTTCCCTTCAGCCGAGCACATATAGTATTTGGCGAGCCCTTTGAAATTCCGGACGACTTCCGTCAGCGGGAAGACGAGGTGTTGAAAGAGCTGAACAAAAAAACTGATGAGATCGCTGAAACAGCCAGACGGCTCTGCAAAACCCACCGGAATCGAAAAAAATCGGTCAGCAACCGATAAAATCAGCTTTCTGCTATTGATCAATAACACTACTCCGTTTAAAGTTCTGTTTTAATGAGAAACAGAGCAACTAAATATCTGATGGTCGGATTTGCCACCCTGATTAATCTTTGTCTCGGGTCAGTATATTCTTACAGCGTATTCCGGATTCCCCTGGAACAGGCATTGAGAGCCGATCCAGCCACGACGGGTTATCCATACATGGTATTCCTCTGCGTGTTTGCACTCACCATGCCCTTTGCAGGCTTTGTGCTGGAGCGTATCGGTCCCCGCCTTACCTGTATAATCGGTGCGACATTGCTGGGTTCCGGTTGGATTCTGGCTGGTACAGCCACAGATATTCTGGCAGTCAGTCTCAGCTACGGGCTGCTTGGAGGAATGGGAGTAGGACTTAGCTACGGGGTTCCCCTGGCGGTCGCCGCACGCTGGTTCCCGCGCCACCCGGGGCTCTTTGCCGGCATAACCCTGCTGGGCTTCGGCATGTCCCCCTTTGTCACTGCCCCCATCGCAAGCTGGCTGATCAGCAGTCAGGGTGTAATGCAAAGCTTCAGAATCATGGGAATCGGCTTCGGCATAGTCATTGCTGTCTGCGCACTCCCGCTTCATCTTCCATCAAAGAATCCCCATGCCATTCACCGTGCCGACGGTATAGGCACCAAACAGATGCTGGCCAGCCCCCGGTTCTGGGGATTATGGGTCTGTTTTACCCTGGGAACACTGGTCGGCCTTACCATGATCGGCATCACCAGCCCCGTCGCACAGACGCTCGTCGGTCTGCCCGCCGCTGCAGCAGCTGCTGCAGTTTCCATGATGGCAATCGCCAATGGCATCGGAAGACCGATTTTCGGCATGCTTACCGATCATCTCGGCATCCGCAAAGCCGCTCAGATTGCATTTACAGTTATCATTGTTGCAGCATCCGGTATGCTACTCCAATGGGTCATTCCCCTGGATGCACTCATTCTCAGACGAACGATCTTTGCTGTCAGTTTTACAATGTTCTGGCTGGTTCTCGGAGGCTGGTTGTCTATTGCACCGGCGGCGACCAATCAACTCTTCGGCAGCCGTTTCTACACCCGCAACTACGGTTTTGTGTACACAGCATATGGCGCTGGTGCTGTAATAGGAACCCTGAGCTCAGGACTCCTATATGATTTTTTCGGGGGCTACCAGATGCTGTTCGTCAGCATTCTTTTCACTGGAATTCTGGGGTTTTTTATTTCAATACGCGTCCTGCCAGCAAGAACAGTCAAGGCTGTATAAGCCTTGACCATCTCCAATAACTGAACATCTGATCATCTGAATATCAGGCGTTCTCTTCCTGTTTCTTTTTCTGCTCTTTGGTCAGGGTCATTGCTTCCTTGGTGTTGGTCATCATGACCGGCTGATGGGTAGCCTCAATGACACTGCGCCACAGACTGCTCTGCGGATCGACATGATTCCTGGCTGCAACAACCTGTTCGATTGGCAGATGCACATAATGGTTGTTGACAAGTCCAATCAGGGTCTTGGTCTTGCCTGCCATTGCTGCATGCACGGCATTATTGCCAAGCTGACTGCAGTAGACCGAGTCTGTCGGCACTGCCACCGAGCTGCGGATCATGTAGGATGGATCAATATATTTGAGGTTGTTATGTATCTTGCGTTTCTCGAAAATCTGGTCGATTTTATCCTTCAGGTATAGACCTATGTCGGCCAGCTTGGTGTTGCCGGAATCATCCTTCAGTGAAGGATCCTGCTTCGCAAGTTCCTGTCCAGCTCCCTCAGCGACAATAATCACCGCATGCCTCCGCCTCTCAAGCCGGGCTACAAGATGCTCTATAAGCCCGTTCGGCCCTTCAAGCTCAAATGGAACCTCGGGAATAAGCACAAAGTTTGCCTCATGACTGGCCAGGGCAGTATAGGCTGCAATATAACCTGATTCACGGCCCATAACCTTCACCAGGCCGATACCGTTGATTACCGAGCGAGCCTCCACATGGGCAGCAGTTACTGCTTCCGTTGCCCGGGCAACCGCCGTCTCGAAGCCGAATGAGCGCTGAATGTATCTGAAATCATTATCTATGGTCTTCGGTATACCTATTATGGAAATCTTGAGGCCGCGTTTCTCTATTTCACGGGCGATTGCCAGCGAACCCTTCTGGGTTCCGTCACCGCCGATGGTGAACAGAATATTCAGATTCATTCTTTCGATTGTATCGACAATCTCTTCAGTGCGCTCACCGCCGCCCCTGGAAGTACCAAGGATAGAGCCACCGATTTTATGAATGTCGTCCACTGCATCCGGCGTAAGATCAAGAGGTGAAATTCCATATTCGGGAATCAGTCCCTTGTAGCCGTTGTGGATTCCGGTGATTCTGCGAACCCCATAGCGGTACCAGAGCGTCCGTACAACCGCGCGGATCACATCGTTAATACCGGGGCACAAGCCTCCGCAACTGACAATGCCGGCATGAACATGTTGGGGACTGAAGTAGATCTTTGAACGGGGTCCCGCTTTTTGAAGCATTTCAGAATGCTCGGGACACCAGTCCTCGTTATTCGGATCAACCTCGACATCATAGAGAATCATATCCTCGTCCGAAACAAAATTAGCAACACTATGACCAGGCACTTTGTCATAGGAAATAGGTGATGTAATTTTAGCCTCACCCAAACAGGAAATTGTAAAGTCATTCATAGCGGAATTGTACGCAATTTTAGGAAAACCGGCAAGCAAGGAGAACCTTCCAGCGAAGAATGCAGGGCCTTTAAGGCCCGGTTTTCCTTATTTTCTGTTCAGGAATATCCAGATAAAGAACAGCATAGGTCTGCCCGTTCCTGCAGAAGATCTGAAAATTATCCTCGGAAATTCCAAGATTCCTCAGCATCATTATGCTCATAACAATACCCAGTCCAGCCCCTTCACTATAGTCCTCGCTGAGAGACATTATTTCGGGAAGACTCTGGGCTTTCCGAGCGAGTTCAAGCTTGTGCTGTACCCGCTGGTACTCTTCAACCGTCATTGCCGCGTTATTGCGGACAGCCAGCTTGACAGTATTACCTTCACGCTTGAACTGGAACTTGATATACAGATCCATTTCTTCCTGAAGTTCCACATAGTGGTGTATATTAGGCAGCGTCTCCAGCTTGAAACTCTGCATCCCCAGGTGATACTCAACAGGTTTGTTTATGTCCAATCCCTTTTCTGCAAAATAAGCCCGTTTTGTATTGGCTTTTTTGGCGTTCCCGGCGAGTTCATGAAGGCAATAGCTAAGCTTGTTCTGCAGTTCAGGTCTGCCGACCTCTCGAAGGTATAACTCCAGAACCTGGTCTATATAATTACGCTCATGACCAAGATAGCGGTAAGTCAGCAGAGTCAGTACCTTTTCCTGGTCGATTGCCTCACGGACCCGTGCTGTATCAATTACGGTGTTCATGCTTTACCTCAAACCAAGTATAGCACGACCTTATACAACTGCCGAGTTTTTTCTCATACGGGTAAAGATTGCATCAGATAACAATCCGTGTAAAAATGGCTGCAATGAGTATGTATTCAAAAAAATGGATTCCAGTTCTCCTGGGTCTCCTGTTCTGTACAGGAAACCTTCAGGCAATCGATATTCAGCTGAACGAGATTATGGCATCGAATCTTCAGACAATAAGTGATGAGGACGGTGATTTTCCGGACTGGATAGAATTATATAACTACGGTGACCAACCGATACAGCTTGAAGGCTTCGGACTTTCAGATGATTACAGTAACCCGATGCGCTGGGTTTTTCCCGATGTCACCATAGAGCCTCAGGCATATCTCCTGGTCTGGGCTTCAGGAAAGGATCGCCGTGCCCAGGAGCTCCATACCAACTTTGCTATATCAAGCAGTGGTGAAGAAGTATTGCTGAGCAGTCCTGACGGCAGCATGATAGACGAACTGTCTCCACGAGAAATTCCAGCCGATATATCAATGGGGAGATTGTCCGCAGGCCGAGGTGAGTGGCGGTACTTCTCATCACCGAGTCCAGGAAGTCAGAACAGCGGTAGATCGTATACCGGCATCTCCGGAACTGTGGATTTCTCTCACATCGGTGGATTCTATCCCGACGATTTCCTGCTTGAACTCAGCAGCAGTAAGCCAGACGCGAAGATCTACTACAGTCTGGACGGTTCCGAACCTTCTCCTTATCTCACCGAGGGCGATAGCTACCTCTACAAAGACCGCTACCGACAGAAAAGGAATGAGGCTGAAGGTGAACTGATTCCCAGGGAATATGGCAGTCAGGTTTACCACGATGGAATACAGGTAGCAAACCAGCAGCTGTCCAGCCAGACTGTTGTCACCACGGTCTGGGAACAGGAAGCCGTTAGACCACGCACTCCCCCACTACAGGGAACAGTGGTCCGCGCAGTTCTGGTAGAGCCGGGATATCTTCCAGGCGAAGTACTAACTCACAGCTTTATAATCGGAGATCCCCCCTCCGTCCCGAGTATTTTCATCAACACTCCGGAATACGGGCTCTTCGACTATGAATCCGGAATCTATGTTCCTGGCAGGATCTATGATGAGTGGCGCAGTGAGAATATGCATATCGATGACATTCCCGGCGATGCCCCGGCGAATTTCAATATGCGGGGCAGAGACTGGGAACGCCCATCCAATCTTGAAATCTACAGCAGTGATGGCGAGATGCTTCTGAACCAGTCAGCCGGGCTCAGAATTCATGGGGGCTGGAGCAGATCATTTCCACAAAAAAATCTCCGCCTCTACGCACGGAACAGCTACGGAGACAATGAGTTTGCTGTCCAGCTATTCCCGGAAAGCAGCCAGGACAGCTTCAGACGGTTTATACTCAGGAATTCAGGGAATGATTTCAATGCCACCATTTTCAGGGATGCCCTTATCCATGAACTACTGAAGGATCGATCTCTTGAACGGCAGCGCTGGCAGCCAGTAGTACATTTTATTAACGGTGAGTACTGGGGAGTACTGAACATACGCGACAGACTGGACAAACACCATCTTGCCAGTCAGCATGGAGTCGATCCTGATCGTCTGGACATACTCACCCATAATGCAGTGGTCAAGGAAGGTGATGCCGAGCATTACAACAGAATGATTGACTATGCAGAACGCTACAATCTGAATGACAGGTACCATTACAATCAGATAAGCAGAATGATGGACATAGAGAACTTCGCCGAATATTTTGCAATTAATATATACGTCAACAACTACGACTGGCCGGGCAACAACATTGATTACTGGAGACTCCGTACTGACGGCTACATTCCTGATGCCGAATACGGTCATGACGGACGCTGGCGCTGGATGCTCTACGATATGGACTTCGGCTTCGGAATTTGGGGAACCGAAGCATCCACTGATTCAATGAGCTTCGCAGCAGCAGCGCACGGCCCGGACTGGCCTAATCCGCCCTGGTCCACTCGTCTATTCAGAGAGTTGCTGGAAAGTGAACGCTTCCAGGTAGTGTTTATTAACCTTTTCGCAGATCTCGCCAACAATGTATTTGATCCAGCCAACATTCGAAAGCATATCGAAGAAATGAAATCAGTCTATGATCCAATCATAGATGACCACATAGCCCGTTGGGGAACGGTAGCATCCAGGAATCGCTGGGAGAACGAGATCAGAATGATGCAGCGCTTCACCGATGCACGACCGGCTCATATAAGACGCCATGTTACCAACTTCTTTGATCTGGAAGGCAGCGCAGAAATAGAGCTCTCGATAGAAACCGGCAATGGAAGTCTGCGAATCAATAGCCTGGATTCTGTAGTATCCTCACCTGAAGAGAACTGGAAGGGAATCTATTTCAGAGGTGTTCCGGTCGAGATTGAAGCCGTGCCTGCGGAAGGCTACCGCTTCAGTCACTGGGAGGGCGGTCTTGAATCAGAAAAGCCGACACTGAGGCTGTTGTTTAACGGGAATGCCGCTATGCGGGCACATTTTGTTGAAGATTCGCACCCGCAGTAAAGGCGTTATCAATCGGTCTTGAAGCTCTCGAGCAGTTCATTCAGGGTTACCATTCCCTCACGGCTCTTGTTTGCCTGATTACTGATATCCATGACTGATTGAAGGATCTCCCGGGCCCCGGTATCGATTTCCACAATTCCGTTCACCACTTCTGTGGTTATATCCGAGGTGCTGTTCATTGATTCCAGCACAGCCTGACTTCTGTCACGCATCTGCTCTGCCGACTGCCGGATGTTCTCGGTAATATTCGTCACGGAACTGGTAGCTGACAGAATTTCACCACTCCCGCTGGCAAGCTCATCCATGCTATGGGATATTTCGAGCATTGCTGCTGCAAAATGAGTCACCTCTTCGATTATGGTCTCGATCGCGGTATAGCCCTCATTGCTGAACTGCAGCGCCCCCTCTATTTTCCCCGTAATCGACTGCAGGGAAGCACTGATCTGAGTAGAATTTTCTGTAGTTGATTCAGCGAGTTTACGAATTTCCTCAGCGACAACTGCAAAACCCTTTCCGGCATCTCCTGCATGAGCACTTTCGATTGCAGCATTCATTGACAGGAGATTGGTCTGGGAGGATATCTCATTGATTATGGTAATAACCTCCTGAACATCGACAATCTCCTTACTGATCAGCTTGATGGCTTCATTGGTTGAGGCTATCTTCTCGCCTCCGTCACGGACGACCGTTGCAAGAGATTCTGCGCCTTTCCTTCTTTCGTTGGAGAGATCATTCACACTCCGTATAGAGGCCGTCATCTGCTCGATAGATGCTGAAGACTGAGCAACGGCGCTGGATTGCTCCCGGATGTTATCATTCAGACCATCTACATTGCTTACGATTTCCTGTATTGCAGCGGTCGAATTATACACATGCGCATTCAGGATCTCGAACTGGCTGCGAATAGAACTGATATTCTCGGTAATCTCGTTCAATGCCGAGGCTGATTCTTCGGACCCGGCAGAAATAATATCCTTGAGTTGATCAACATTTCTGGTTGCCCCGCGGACAGCCCTGAGAAACTCCGACAGAGATTCGACAATATTGTTGACATGGCGGCCGAGTTGTCCGAATTCATCTTTGGAGTTGATCTCAGCGCGAGCACTCATATCCCTGGCGGCGACCTTTT
Organism: Spirochaeta dissipatitropha; assembly: GCF_054657935.1. Taxonomy (NCBI): domain Bacteria; kingdom Pseudomonadati; phylum Spirochaetota; class Spirochaetia; order Spirochaetales; family Spirochaetaceae; genus Spirochaeta; species Spirochaeta dissipatitropha. The sequence goes on from NZ_BAAHXT010000009.1 coordinate 44,814, forward strand.
TCATAATCGACTCTATTGTCAGGACATTCCTGGTAAGATTTCTGGCAAGGAGAGACATGAACAGCAAACTCAGAATTACTGCAAGAACACTGATAACCAGAGCAATATTCATGTTTCTGGCCATCTGTTCTTCCGAACGCCGCTCAATCTGCTGCCCCAGTTCGGAGAGATTGGTATTTATTAGATTGCTTCCTGCATCACTTGCAGAAGTAATTCTGGTATCAAGAAAGGCAGCATCCAGCAGCAGGAAACTTCTGGCTTCTTCTATCCTGGGATTGTTTCTGGCCATATTTGTGAGATACTCCCGCATGCGGAGCACTCCCGGCATGGAAAGGTTCAGCTCCCCGGCTTGTTCAAGAATAGAATCCGAAAGCCGGGAGAGGCGTTCATAATCCTCCACAAGTACAGCCCAGACCCGGGTCGAGCGATCTACCAGCTGCATCGTGTCCTCAGGCATAAGGGATAAGGCAGGATGTTGATTCAGCTGGGTAAAATGCTCATTAACCATCTGCAGCGCAGTCTCATATTCAGAAACGGCAAGGGCAAAGTCATTGGAACTTACCAGCAGCTGAAGAGTAGCCGCCCTCAGTCCGTTCATGGACGGTGCAATCTGATTTGCTGCAGTCTGTAGATCCATTAGCTGTCGACCGCGATTATTGGCAGCCAGCATGAGTCCAATTGAACCAACAAACACGGATAGGATTGCAATCAGTACAATTGTCATTTTTCTGGTAATTGTCATACTCTGAATTATACATGGATGCGAGAAAATAGACTACAGATAATTACCGCCATAAGGCATCGGGAAAATCACTTAGTTATCTCAAGCTCCTCGGCAGTCTCAATGAGCTGATCCAGGCTTTCATCCTCTACGTGAAAGGTATCCAGCAGTTCATTCAGAACTACCATACCCTCGCGGCTCCGGTTTGCCTGACTGCTTATATCCAGTACCGACTGCAGAATTTCCCTCGCCCCGGCATCGATCTCGACTATGCCGTTGACGACCTCTGCAGCTATGTCTGTAGTGCTATGCATTGACTCCAGTACAGCCTGACTCCGGTCGCGCATCTTTCCGGCAGAATCCCGGATGCTCTCGGTAATGTTGGTTACCGAGCCGGTTGCAGACAGAATTTCACCACTGCCACTGGCCAATTCATCCATACTATGTGAAATTTCAAGCATAGCTGCAGCAAAATGGGTTACCTCCCCGATAATGCTTTCTATTGCCGCAGAGCCCTCGTTACTGTACCCAAGAGCAGCTTCGATCTTTGCGGTAATAGACTGCAGCGAAGCACTGATCTGGGTCGAATTCTCCGAAGTTGATTCTGCAAGTTTCCGGATCTCTTCGGCGACAACCGCGAAGCCCTTACCGGCTTCACCGGCATGAGCACTCTCAATTGCAGCATTCATGGATAGCAGATTCGTCTGGGAGGAGATCTCGTTGATTATTGTAATTACCTCCTGGACATCGACAATTTCCTTGCTGATCAATTTTATTGCCTCATTGGTGGATGCGATCTTCTCCCCCCCATCGCGAACAACCATCGCCAGGGATTCAGCTCCTTTACGCCGCTCATTCGAAAGTTCATTCACACTGCGTATGGAAGCAGTCATCTGCTCTATAGAGGCCGATGACTGAGCAACCGCACTCGACTGTTCCCGGATGTTTTCATTCAGTCCGTCTATGCTCCCGACAATTTCCTGCACCGCAGCGGAGGAATTTGAAACATGAGCATTCAGAATTTCGAATTGGCTGCGGATCGAGCTGATATTCTCACTTATCTCATTGAGAGCCGAGGCTGATTCCTCGGATCCAGCGGAAATTATGTCCTTGAGCTGATCAACATTCCGGGTCGCAGTCCGCACTGCTTTGAGAAAGTCGGACAGGGAACCGACAATATCGTTCACATGCTGGCCAAGCTGTCCGAACTCGTCTTTCGACTTGATATCTGCACGGTTGCGCATATCCCTATCCGCAACCTGCTTCATAACAGACTCAATTGAATGAACTTTCCTTGTCAGGTTCCGTGCCAGAAGCACCATGAACATCAGGCTTATGAGTATAACAAGAATTGCAATAGCAATCGATATCATTAAATTTCTGTTCACCAGTTCAGCAGATCTTCGTTCTATCTGTCGGGCTACTTCAAGCAGATTATTTGCTATCAGATCCGACCCTGAGGTAGTCGCAATTTGTACACGGTTATCTATGGAAACCAGATCGAATAACAGTCGGGCCTGTACACTGCCGGCTTCAATATCAGCACCCCTCATTGAGCTTTCCAGATTTGAACGCATCCGTAACGCACCCGCAGCAGAGAGATTGTGTTCGCGGCTTTCGGAGAGAATACTTCGGGCTAACTCACTGACCTGTTCGAATTCCCTTTGCAGCAAGACCCACACCCGCATGGAGTTACCTATAAAATCACGGGTTTCATCCGGCATCAAACCCAGGGAGGGATGTTCCTGAAGAGCATCAATATCTTCGAGAAACATAGCATACGTTTGCTCATAATTAGATACAACGTCTGGATATGAGTAACGGGATACAAGCAGATCCTTGGTTGCATCGTTCAGTCTATACATTGAGGACACAACCTGTCTGGCGCTTAGATGCAGATCATCGAGCTCCCGTGCACGCTGGTTGGCAACAACCAGTAGTACAACGGATATAATAAAGCCAGCCAGAATTACGGCTAGCACAAAAGCAATCTTCTTCGCAATAGTCATAGGCTCCAGTATACAGCCAGATAGGCGTTTGAGCCAGTCACTATTTTCAGGAGACTCATTGGCCCAGAGAAAAATCAAAACCAGGAATTATTGTGTTATTTTGACACATATCGACTGTGTAATTTGTACCCATAGTTTCAGGAAGAAACATTGGCTATGGGCACACCTCTCTTATTTTATGAATCAGCTTGAATAGCATACCACAGTAATAGTCCTAACTTGTTATAAGTAAATAAAATATAAAATCACATGAATTCCAAACCAGGTTGGCACATGATTTGCATAACTATTTGTATAAAGCATAAGCCGGATACACCGGAACAGATAAAGCACAAAAATAAGGAGGTGCATTATGAATCTTGTAACATGGAATTCGCCCTTAAGGGCATTGCAGGACTGGGAACGCGATCTTGATCAGCTGTTCGATACCCTGATGCTTGATCGTGCAGAGCAGGAACGGGGCATACATCCCCGACTCGATGTGATCGAGAAGGATAATGCCTATACGGTCTACATCGATCTGCCCGGAGTAAAACAGAAGGATGTCGATGTCTCACTGACAAGCAATGTACTGACAATCAGCGGCAAGCGGCACAGTGAAACAAAGAGCAAAGAGGATGGAGTAAGCAAGGAAACTGCAGCTTCATTTGAACGCTCGCTGACATTGCCCGAAGGAATCGATGCAGAGAAGGTAGAAGCTAAAATGGAAAACGGCGTGCTCGAACTACATATTCCAAAATCGGCAGCAGCCGTTGCCCGGAAGATACCTATTCTCGCAAGTGAAAGCGAATAGGCATGCAATCAAAGAAAAGATCTGAAGACTGATAGTAAGGAGGCATAGTTATGAGAAACTGGTTACGACCGCGGGCGGAATCCCGCCGAGAAGACGACGGAAGCGTCAGCATTACACTGGAAATGCCCGGATTCACCCGGGAAGAAATAGGCATCGAAGTAGACGGCAGCACCCTGACTGTCAACGGCGAACGAAAAGCTCTTGCAGATGACGCAGAATATCTGGTCAGGGAGCGCTATTACGGCAGCTTCTGCAGGACCTATAACCTTGGCCAGCAGATTGATTCAGAACGAATTGAAGCCAAGCTTGCAGACGGAATTCTGCAGTTGAATCTGCCGATCCGGGAACAGGCAAAACCCCGGAAAATTCCGGTTATCAGCAACTGACAAGCTGATCTGCATACAGAAAAGCCGTCCGGATATTCCGGGCGGCTTTTTTTCACACAGGAAGTGTTACGACCCTCTGCTCAGCGAAGGGAGAATCTATGCACAGTCTCATGGCTGTATTCTTCCTTCGGACGCAGCAGGATAGAAGGGAATTCAGGTTGATTTACAGAATCAGGATAGTACATGGTTTCCAGACAAATTCCGGCATGCTTGCCATATTTTACACCTTCCTTGCCGCGTATATCCCTGAGTTCGTTGGCAGTATAAATCTGCAGCCCTGGTTTGGTGGTATAAACCTCCATTGTACGGCCGGATGATGGATCATGAAGAATAGCAGCCGGCCTGAGACGGGTCTCAGTCTCGGGCAGCAAGTAACAATGGTTATAACCCGGGGCCACACCCCGGATTTCCTTTCCAATCAATTGGGCATGAGAAAAATCCATAGCGGTATTCTCTGTATCCAGGATCTCACCCAAAGGTATATTGTCATCCCCGATCGGCAGGAAGTGTTTTGAATTAATGCGCAGCTTGTGCTCGAGTATTGTACTTGCTCCGGAAAGATTCCAGTAACTGTGATTAGTAAGGTTTACCGGACATGTCTTGCTTGTCTGGGCATAATAGCGGATCGAAAGTTCATTCCTCTCGTTCAGGACATAAGTGGTATTCACCTGCAGCTTGCCGGGGTAGCCTTCCTCACCATCGGGACTTTCCAGGGAAAAGGTGACACCAGCTTCCTCACCATCTCCGAAAATGCCGGCTTTCCAGACCTGCTTGTCAAAAGCAACCCGCCCTCCATGCAGATGATGGAAGCCATCGTTCTTTTCAAGCTCATACGTTTTACTTCCGATCGAAAAACTGGCATTGCTGATTCGACCGGCAACCCGGCCAACTGTTGCTCCCATATAAGGGTGAGGTTTGAGATAATCATCGAAGGAATCAAAGCCGAGCACAATGTCACGGGCTTTACCATCCTTACCGGGCATTTTCAATGAAACAAGACTGGCACCGAAGGCCATGCAGCGCATTTCCAGGCCACTGCTGTTGTTGACTGTCACAATATCTACCGGTGTGCCGTCAAATGCGGTTCCGAATCGTTCTTTTCTAATTTCCATGACAATGACCAGTATAAACAGCAAAATCGATCTTGTCTGCACCGACTTTGTACAGTAGCATTTGCCTATGACAGATGAAGTTCAAATCCTCCTGCAATCACTGCTGATCTTCTCCTTCGGCCTGCTCTGTGGCTGGCTGCTGCATTCTCTCAGTCAGCGATCGGTATTCAGGCGAGGTTCACAAGGACGTGGTGGCAGCCCGGAACTGCAGCTGCTTTCCCAGCTTCAGCAGCGTGTCGACAGCCTGGCCAGGGTATTTGAAATGCCCCGCAGCCGTGGGCAGACCGGCGAATGGCTCCTGGAACGCCTGCTTGCAGACTGCATGCCGCCGGGAAGCTACAAACTGCAGCACGAATTCCGCCGCGGGGGCCGGGCAGATGCGCTCATTTTACTAGGTAATCTCTGTGTAGCCGTAGATGCAAAATTCCCCCTGGAAAGTATTTCCGGCAGCGCGGCAAAAACCCGCAAGGCTGTCCTGCAGCACAGCGCATCGATTGCCGAAAAGTACATAGTTCCGGAAGAAGGCAGTCTCAACTTTGCGATTATGTACATACCCTCAGAATCATTATTCCAGCAGCTCTGTACCGATACAGAAAACGGAATTCTTCAGGGCTGTCTGCAGCTGGGTATTATTCCTGCCGGGCCGGCATCCCTGTTCCTGTACCTGCAAACGGCCGCATACGGTCTACGAGGCATGGAATTCAACCGGAATTTCGCGAAGTATGCAGGGAAATTCGCTGCCCTTCAACGGAGCACGGAGCTGCTCAAGCAAAACCTTGATACCGCCCACACGCAACTCAGGAACTTCAGTCGCAATTTTGATACTGCTCTGGATGAGGCCGGAAAAATTGCCAGGGACAGCAAGGAGGTACTGAATGCAGAATGAATTACTGCAGGCCGCCAAACAGCTGGCAGAAGAGACTGACAGGCTCCACTTTTCCGCACCGGTCGAATATATCTACAATCCCCTCGTCTATGCCTGGGATATTCATGCAGAGTATCTGGAACGCTATGGAAGCAGCCACAAAAAAATACTGTTTCTCGGTATGAATCCCGGCCCCTTCGGCATGGCCCAGAATGGAATACCCTTCGGTGAGATTCCAGCAGTGCGCGACTGGATGCAGCTGAAAGGAAAAATCGGCAAGCCGGAAAAGGAACACCCCAAACGCCCGATTGAGGGCTTCGACTGCAGCAGAAGCGAAGTCAGCGGGCGGAGACTCTGGGGCTTGATGAAGAAGCGCTGGGGCAGTCCTGAATCGTTTTTCCGGTCGCATTTTGTAGCCAATTTCTGTCCACTGGTGTTTATGGATGCAGGCGGCAGAAACATTACACCCAATCAGCTTAAAAAAGAAGAGCGTAAAATCCTGCTGGATATCTGCGGTGAACATCTTCATTCACTTATCCGGATTCTTCAGCCGGAATGGCTGATCGGAGTCGGGAAATTTGCCGAAGAGCAGGCTCTGCGCTGTGTCCGGAAACACCCGGGCTGTCTGTCACGCGAACAAGTGCAAGGTATTATGCACCCCAGCCCGGCCAATCCGCAAGCAAATCGGGGCTGGGAAGATAAGGTCCGCGGCCAACTTGAAGCACAGGGAATCTGGGAGGCTATAACCTCTCCAGAAACAGAACAATAGGCAGGTGATCGGACAAACCGGTTCTCTGGGAAGACCTGTATCCCCTGGGATAGCCACGTGGAGTCAGCATCCACTCCCGGGCTTCCACCAGGAAATCCACCGGCCGCCAGACTTCGCCAGTCAGACCCTGTCCAAGCAGAAAATGATCGATCGCCTCCCATTCCTCACGAAACACAAAACTGCCCGGAAAATCTGTCATGAACCAGGGGCTGTAGAGAATCATATCTGATGTCCTGGCATCTGCTATTTCTCCGCTCACAAAGAGCGGCGCTAATTCTGATTCTGCATCATAAACCCCGCTTTCCAGATAAACGGCGCTCATAAGAGAGCGCATCCGGAACTCATCGCTGTCATCCGGCAGGGTCTGATTCAGATCTCCCGCAACCATGACCAGAGCATGTGGCTCTGTCTGACTGATCTCATGGATGCGCCTGGCCACAACAGCAGCGGCCTGACGCCTGTGAACAGAGGTCTCCAGCTCACCTCCGATCTTACTCGGCCAGTGACATGCAAATAGATACAGGTGATCAGGATTTGACCGGTTCCCTGGAAGCATGCGCAGCTCCAGAATTGGCCGGATCCGACGACCATCAAGAGGAGAAACAGCATGAATCCTTGGACTGTCAAAGGGAATTCGACTGAGCACGGCGATTTCGATTGCATTCTCTGCAACGTCGGTAACCGCATAATAGGGGTAGCGCCGTTCACCAAGAGCCCGGCGACGCAGGTCTTCGACAACCCGCTGATTTTCTATTTCTGTGAGCACCAGAATATCCGGCCCCTGTCCGGCAGTACCTTTGATTCCCCGGATAACCCTTCCGAAGTCATCCAGACGCGCATGATAGGCGGTCTCGTCCCAGTTTCCAGACTCAGGACAGAACTCGGGATACTCACTGCCATCACAGACCGCATCAAAGAGATTATGAAGATTATATGTCATGATCACGAGACTTTCCGGGCGCTGAAAAAAAGGAGTACAGCCAGCTGCACAGCCTGAAAATACAGGTATACTGAGAATAACGAGGAATTTGCGAAGAATGCAGGACATGTAGCCTCCTGCCCTTCAATACAGCAGGATCAGCTTTATTTCCTTGAGATTATCGCTGTTTTTCCAGAAATTCTGCGACCAAGGGGATTTCCATATCTATTGGAGCTACAGAAGCCGCAAAGGACTGACCAGTGATTCTGTTGTACAACTCGCAATATCGCGTAAAGAGCTCTTCAGCTGTGCCGCTGTCGATATCCGGCGGCGTACCATCACCGGTGAAACCCCGGGAACGCAGATGATCCCTGAGGAACTCCTTGTCCAGCTGACGCGGAGTCTTTCCCTGCGGCACAGTTCCGTCGCGCCCCAGATGATCGGCATACCAGTAACGCGAGCTGTCCGGCGTGTGCACTTCATCTACAATGTGCAGCTGTCCGTTATACAGACCAAACTCATACTTGGTATCGACCAGAGCAAGCCCGTTTCTGGCGGCTATGTCCGAGCCTCTGGCGAATAGAGCCAGCGCAGCCTCTTCAACCTCATTCCAGAGTTTTTCCGGAACAAGCCCGCGGGAGATAATCTCCTCCCGGCTAACCGGTTCATCATGATCCCCGATTTCGGCCTTGGTGGAGGGCGTTATAATCGGTGTTTCGAATTTATGATGCTCGGTGAGACCTGGAGGCAGCTGTATACCAGAAATACTCTGTCCCTGCGAGTAGGATCTCCAGGATGAACCTGTCAGATACGCCCGGACGATAACCTCCACCGGCAGAACCTCGCAGCGCTTCACCGCCACCGAACGGGGACCCAGCTTTTCAATCAGGTGATTGGGAAGTATGTCTGAAATATGTTCAAGCCAGAATAGAGACAATTGATTCAGCACGGCGCCCTTACCGGGAATATCACCGAGTATAACATCGTAGGCGGATATTCTGTCGGTGGTCAGCAGCACCCCGATGCGGTCCGACCACAGCGCTTCGCGGACCTTGCCGCTATAGCGCTGCCAGCCGGCAGGGATATCAATTCCGGAAAAGACGTCCGTGCTGTTCATATCAGTCTGGTCCTATAGATTCAGATCAAGGCGGGTGTGAATAATGCGGTCGATCAGTCCATATTCCTTGGCTTCAGTCGCACTCATCCAGTAGTCACGGTCGGTATCTTTCTGAACCTTCTCCAGCTTCTGTCCGGTTTCCTCGGCAATGAGTTCGTTCAGTTTCACCTTGGTTCGTTCGATTTCTCGGGCGTGGATCTCGATCTCGGTGGCATTTCCCCGGATTCCGCTCAGCGGCTGATGAATCAGGTAATGGGAATTCGGCAAACCAATACGGCGCTCTGCAGGTGCAGCCAGCAGTATAAGAGCTCCGGCACTGGCAACAAGTCCCATACCGATTGTATAGATGTCAGGTTTGACAAAACGCAGCATGTCGAAAATAGCATACCCGGCATCGACATCCCCACCGGGAGAATCAATAAATACCTTGATTGGATCGTCCGAAGCGCTTTCCATGAGAAGCAGTTGCCTGACAACACGCTCTGCGAGTTCCTTGTTCACCTCGCCGGAAAGCAGGATCGAGCGGGTCTCCATCATTTTGGTCATTAAAATATCGTTACCCTGTTCTTTCGGGTTTTCCTGTTTTTCTTCTAAACGCATAAGCTCCCTATCTTTGTACAATCAATTTCTGGTAATATACTACGCATGGCATCAGAACAGCAAACCCCCGCCGGCAAATCCGGCGTAATTGGCGTAATCGGCCGGCCTTCAGCCGGAAAATCAACACTCATAAACCACATCTGCGGAGCAAAAGTCAGCATAACCAGCCCGTATCCACAAACCACCCGCACACGGATCCGCGGAATCTTTACCGAAGACCGCGGACAGCTCATGTTTCTCGATACCCCCGGTTATCATAATTCCGAGAAAAAACTGAACATAGGCTATCAGAATGTGGTTACCGAGGCGCTGCCTGAGTGTGATGCCATCATGTACGTTCGGGACAGCACCAGAATAGCCGGCAGCGAGGAGCAGGCCATTCTTGATCTGATCGGCAGATCGAATCTTCCATGGGTCGCCGTCTGTAACAAGATCGATGCCCTGGGAACAAGCTCCGGGGGAAGGCTGGAAGCCGGTGCACAGGCAGTAGGATCGCTGGATCCTGGCCCAATTGAAGCCGGAGACTGGGGCAAATGGGGCTTGCCGGAGGATCATCCCCCCCTGGCTGCTGTGGCTATATCTGCCGAGACCGGAGCCGGCATGAACGATCTGCTGAAAATTCTGTTTGAACTGGCCCCTGAGGGTCCGCTGATGTACCCCGAGGAATATTATACTGATCAGGATCCGCAGTTCAGGATCGCCGAAATTATCCGTGAACAGGCAATCAAACGGACCGAACAGGAAGTGCCGCATGCGATCTATGTTGAAATTGCTGATGCAGAATACAATGCGGAAAAGCAGGTCCTGTCAGTGCGGGCTTTTCTGATTGTTGAACGCGACAGTCAGAAAGGCATTGTAGTCGGAAAGGGCGGAGAGAAAATCAAGGCCATACGCATGTCGGCCCTCAGGCAGCTGAAGGATCTCTTCAGCTACCGCATAAAGCTCGATCTTCGGGTCAAGGTACAGCCGAAATGGCGACAGCGGGAGGGAACTATCCGCAAGATCACCCGTTCAGGCTACGGGGGCTGAGCCACGTAAGCTGAGCCTACAGCACATCCACCCGGCCGTCACTGCGGCCGACCACAACTGCCTTCACTGCCCTGGTGAACAGCCCGTTTTCGACAACCCCGGGAATCAGATTGAACAAGCGCTCAAGCTCAGCCGGGGTATTCGGCAGGCTCTCCGGATACAGAACATCGATTATAAGGTTGCCGCTGTCAGTCACCACCGGGCCGGCTTTTCTCAAGGCCATGCGCAGTGTGGGCTGACCTCCGAGCGCTTTTACAGCATTCATGACCGGTACCCTGGCTTCAGGAATTACCTCCAGGGGAATCGGCATTGCAGCAGCAAGACGATCAACCAGCTTGGACTCATCTACAATGACAATAAAATCGCGGGCCGTGTATTCCACGATCTTCTCGAGCAGATGCGCTGCCCCGCCACCCTTGATCAGACATCTGTCAGGATCCACCTCATCTGCGCCGTCTATTGCGACGTCCAGGCTTCCGGCTATATCGGGATCATTCATGCTGCGAACGGCAAGCCCCAGCTCCTGACTCAGCTGCAGGGTCTGCAGGCTGGTCGGAACTACCAGCATATTGCTCAGCTCGCCTGCGGCGATTCTTTCTGCCAGCCGACGGACGGCATGCACCGCCGTGCTGCCGGTGCCGAGCCCGACCTTCATGCCGGTCTGCACGTAGTGATCCACTGCATAGGCTCCGACAAGACGCTTCAGTTCGTCATTCGATATAGACCCACTCATCGGTATGCCCTCAATATATGAAGAATACGATCACGGCCGATAGTAAAAATGAACCCTGCCAGACGGGGACCGGCATCCTTGTCGATCAAAATACGGTACATGCAGGTAAAAAGCTCAGCCGGCTCGATACCATTTGAACGAGCTGCTGTGTACATGAAATCCTGCAGGCTCTTTTCATCATGCTCATGCAGACGGGTGTCCACCTCATCGGCTACGGCCTGGACGGCCGCAAGCTCAGCCACGTTCAGATCGATTCGAGCCTCATCTCCGCTTTTCAGGGTAAATCGAAAATCTTCCGGAGCGTATTTCTGGATCCAGTTCCAGGCGCAGGCAGCCCGAACCCTGGCTTTGTCACGGTGTTCAGGTTTGATTTCGGTGAAGGAGGCCAGAGCCTGCTCGATGTCCCCGGCGCTGATCAGCAGCATATTACAGAGGTGTCGAAAAGGAACCTGGAAGGGCATGTCCTCAGGCTTCGGCAGTGCCGAGCCGTCAACCGTAGCTGAAAGTCGGTCGACCTGTGACAATTCATAGATCCGGCGTTCCTTGACGGCACGGTTTTCTTTGACAGAATCGACCCCATAGTAAATACGTTCACTGCGATCATAATCCTCATAGATTTTTATGACATCCAGATCGAAGGAAATTGCAAACTCGGCATTCGGCCGTGTCGAGGCAAAGAGATAGCGGACAATCTCCGGCTGGTATACCTCCAGGGCATCTTCGAGGTCAACTACATTTCCAAGACTGCTTGAGATCTTGCCACCCTTTCCCTTGATCGAGATAAAATCATATTTAAAAGTGACAGGTGCTTCGTAGTCGTAGACCTGGCGCGCAACCTCTTTGGCAGTATCAAAACTACCGCCGGCGGAATGGTGTTCCTTGCCCGCAGGTTCGAAATCGACACCTTCATAGGCCCAGCGCATTGGCCAATCGATACGCCAGGGAAGCTTGACTACACTGGTTTCACGCAGATCAACAGTACGCTCATTACCGCTTGAACGGGTACGGTAGGTGATAGACCACTCGCCGTCCCAGGAAAGAATGTCGACCTCATCGGTCTGATCCTCTTCGCTGAAAACCGAGACCGGCCACCAGTTATCTGCCAGCGGACTGCTTCGGTGCTCATTCAGAATCGCGCGAATGGTTTCCCGCTGCTCGAGAGCCCGACGGATATCTTTAGCATATACAGATGCCTGGTACTTCTCGGCCTGATAAATATACTCAGGGAAGATGCCAACACGCTCAAGCTGCTGCTCGAGTACCGCCTCGTTATGACGGGCATAACTTTCGTGCTCACCGAATGGATCCGGCACCTGGGTAATCGGATACCGCAGATATTTTTCCAGCATTTCCGGCTGAGGCATGTTTTTGGGAACCTTGCGGAACACATCGTAGTCATCCCAGGAGTACAGGAATCGTACCGGCTGACCATGATCCTGAATCGCCCTGGCAACCAGGTCTACGGAAATAATCTCGCGAAAATTTCCTATATGCACCGTGCCCGAAGGAGTGATTCCCGAGGCACAGGTATAGCGCTCTTTGCTGCCGCGGCTGCGGATGACTTTCTGGGCATTTACATCAGCCCAGTGATTGGGGGCTGGATATTGTTGATTTGTCGACATGGGCGCAAGTATACAGAATTTGTCGGTAATCGTAAATTACCCGGCGACTTATGCCGACATTGCCTGTATGAACCTTAGCCGAAATACAATGATCAGCCTGATCGCTGCTATAATGACCGTTTCCCTGATTCCTTCTTCTGCCGCTGCTGAGGAAAAGCCGGAAATCAGTATGAGAATTTCGCCTCGAACCATAAGCTTTGACACCTCAGCTGCTGACAGCGACGCCGAAGTACCGGAAGTGCCCGTAATTGCACCGATTGAACCGGCTGTGCATTCAAACGGTAATGCCCCCGGCGCTATCGAAGCCGCTGATGAATCTGATAGCGCCGACAAAGGCGCGTCAGGTGATGCCGGAAGCGGTAATCTTGCAAGCGCTGGGCCGCCGTCTGCAGCACAGCAGATCAACAAGGATCCACGCCTGGCCGAGCACGAACTCGAGGGAATTGCTTCCTGGTACGGGGGCAAGTTTCAGGGTCGCCTGACAGCCAATGGAGAAACCTTTGACACCAATGAACTGACAGCTGCTCACAAAACCCTTCCCTTCGACACCATTGTCAGAGTCCACAATATCCAGAACGGGGACAGCGTTGATCTTCGAATCAACGACCGCGGCCCCTTCGTCGAAGGACGGATAATTGATCTCAGCCGCGCCGGAGCTGAAGCAATCGGCATGTCCGGTACCGGAATCGCTCCGGTTATAGTCGAGGTACTGGACTACCGTGAACCTTCCCCCTACCGCGTACTTCAGATCGCAGCCTTCGGTGATCCTGACAACGCCGAACAGCTTGTAATCGAACTCAAACGGGCAGGTCTTGCACCTGAGATCGAAGCTGCATCCAACGGTATTCTCCGGGTCATAATTCCAGGCATACACCTGAACGAACTTGCACAGGTCAGGACGACACTCGCCGGAGTCGGCTACCCGGACGTGCTGGTGCGAAGCCGCTGATATCCGGGGCTTCCTGGCTTTCTGAACATTCCATAGTCAAAAAATAATTATTGGCCAGATTGATACGCACACTTACTTTCTGTGGATATTATAATTTTAATACATTAGCAAATTGATAACCTTTTCCGGTTGCGGTATCATTATCGACAGGAGGAAAGTATGAAATTAATCAATTCTGGTCGATGGTTTGCCGTCTGGGCAGTGCTGATTACAGCCATAGTATTGACGCTCTCTGCATGTGAAGGGTTTTTTGATATTCTGGAAACAGATATTGATGCTGCAGGTACAGAGAGCACTGATACAGAAGAAGGAATCAGCTACGGTACTATAGCAGGTGAATGGGTTACAGTTGGTCCAGCAGTTTCAACAGCAGCTGCGAATCCAGATACTCCACGGCTCAGCTCCAGCAGTCTGCTGATACATGATGGTACTATCCATATTGCTGGCCCGAGCAGTGTATGGCGCTATGATGAAGATGCAATGAGTCTTTTATCGGATGTCGATCCAGCATTGTTTCTGTTCAGCATGCCCACGGATGGCAGTGAATGGGACGGGGAGGAAACTCCGATTCTGACCCTGGACATAAGCGATGGCGAGGGTTTTGGAAATGTAAAACTGGAGCGAATCCCCAGCTTCAGTGAAAGCCTGACAATATCGTTTTCGCAGTTCTCGGATAATTCAATCAACGAAATAAAATCAGTCTTTGCAGATGGCAGTCCTGCCAGCGAGCAGACCATTCAGGATTTAGGTCTTGAACGCGTAGACTATTTCGATTCCTGGACTGATTCAAACTACCGCTTCCTGGCAGTATCAGGTGGTGATGATGTATCCCTGCTCAGAACAATGAATGGAGGCGGTGGTACATTTACAGAAGCAGATATTGCTGGCCCAACTGACTTCATAAACAGCGTCACTGGAGTCGGACGACATTCATTCGGCATGCGTCGCGGATGGGACCTTGCTCCCGGAGGATCAAACTATATTCTGATCGGCGGTCGTGAAGGCGAAAACAACCTGCGGGTATGGAGACAAGGAGTGACATCAGATTCCTGGAGTCTGAGAAGCATTTCGTTTAACTATGATACAGAAGGTTTTGGGCTTGCCCCCCGCCCATACAATGTACGCGCAGTACCAAACAGCGGCAATACCGGAGTGTATGCTGCGGTAATATACTATGACACCTATAATAGTCAGATGCGGCACAAATCAGGAATGGTATTCGAGATTACCGGCAGCACTGTCAACGATATTGAACCCCTTGGAACCCGTTTCTTTGGACCCTCAGGCTATATGAGCAATCCTGCCGTAGGTGATCTACTGGATATTTATGTAACCTCACAGGGCAATCCAGTAGTGGTATGGAACAGCGGGGTCATTTATGCAGCCGAGTACAGCAACGGAGCATGGAACTATTTTGGCGGGACCAGCAGCTCCGGTATTACAGCAGGACAGCAGACACCAATGTCTACTGCCTATGATCATGCTACTGATACGCTGTACGTTCTAGTTGCCGAACAGCTTTACCGCTTTGAGCGCGATTAATCCAGAGTATCAGGTATCTGCTGGAGCTGGAAGGGATGGGTATCCACTGTCCAGTCCACCACTGGAGAGATTCCGGCTTCAGCAAAGCCTTTCTGTAATGCACGCATCATGGCATTTTTTGTATCGATGAGAGCAGTCCGGGTAAACCAGATACCGAACTGCAGACTAATCCCGCGGGTAGTAAAATCCTGCAGCAGGAACAGGGGTTCAGGTTCGTCGAGACAAAGCGGTTGATCTCTGGCTATACCCTTCAGGAGATTCTCGAGTGCCACAAGATCAGTGTCCCGGGCCACCGTAATCATAAAATCCATCCGCCGGATGGGGAATTTGGTCACATTGGTGAACTCGGTCTTTATAAAGTTTTCATTGGGAATTCGGACGTAACGATTATCGAAGGTGCGGATCTTGACCGAAAGCAAATCGATTGAGAGCACCATACCGATGGTTTCACCGATCTTGATGACGTTACCAAGCTCAAAGGAGCGTTCCGAAATGAGGAACATTCCGCTGATGATATTCGAAACAGAGGTCTGGGCGGCAAAACCAAGCGCGATACCGGCTATACCTGCAGCCCCGAGCAATGCCCCCAGCTGCAGGCCGAGCTGACCCAGCACAATCATGAGCAGAATCAGGGTACCTATATAAAAAATGATTTTTCGTATGAGCATGACCGATTGCTCGGTAAAGTTTTTTCTGAGTGCCCTGGTGACGAAGAATACCAGTATTCGCAGGAACAGCAGCCCGCCAATAACTATAAGAAAGACGATGCTCACCCGTGTCAGCTGCCCCGGAGCAAACCAGCCAAGGATTTCTTCCGGCAAAAAATCATGTAAATTCATGTCCCACCTCGTTTCATTAAAAAACCGCTGCCTAGCTGTTGGAAATCTGCCTGAGCAGAATCATGCCGCGCTGCAGCAGATGATCGGTAGCAGTTACCCGTGCCGGCATCCATTCATCCAGCTCATGTTCGACCTTCGGCTTCCTGTCCATAACAGTCAGATTCAGTTCCTCAGAACCTGAATAGGTTGCTATGACGGTATTCGTCCAGAAGTTGAGTTCATGATCCGCCCCGCGGGTGCGGTACATCCGCAGCTGTTCAGTCGGCACGGCGATTGAGCCGATTACCATAGAGGTGCGCATGGAATTGCGGATGTGAATCGGACATACTGCGTAGGCCAGAGGATCGATTTCCAGCTCCGGAGTGTAGGACATAGTCTTGTCGCTTCGGTAACACAAACGACCGGTCATCGGCCCCCCGAACCAGGTTTTGCTGAGGGTAAGCTCAGGAATAGTCAAGAGCGGAGTTCCAACATTGGAATAGCCGTCCCTGCCAGGCGACGATTCGCGCTTTTTATTATGTTTGTCTTCAGAATCGACTACACGGATCGAGAGCCAGAGCGGAATAGCCCCATACATGGTGATTGACCGGCCAGCTCCCAGGCTGATCGGGACTTCAGTCCGAACCACCACCGAGGTCTCGGGAAGAATCGGAAGTATTCCGATCGAGTCACCCGGGTGATCAGGAATAAAATCCTGCCAGAGGGGCTCCTCACCAGCTCTTTGATCAGTCTGGATACCCGAGGGCTTACCGGACTCAACGTTCTCGAAGTCTTTGCTGGAAGGCACAGTATTACTCGAATGCTCAACCTTTGCACCTTGAGGGTGGACAAAGCCAATAGCCTTCCCGAGCAGCATCCGCAAAGCGCTTATGTTCTGTTCGGGCTCGGTTTCTTCAGTCTGTTTCGAGTGGGCAATCCGCCAGGCATGTTCGGTACGTCGAACCCAGACCCTCACATAGGAATTCTGCCAGTATATTGATTCATTTTTCTTCAGTGGACGCAGTCCCCAGGATTCAATCATGCTCTAATCATAGCGCGTGTGTGCATGCTAAACAAGATACAGTACCAGCTGCCATGCCAGCTGGCACGCCGTCAGCTTAATCGAACCCTGCTTCATTTTCCCTGCTGTTCCCACTTCCATTGAAACAGATTTTGTATCATACTCCTGATTGTGGTACATAAATCCTTGCGCACGCAGACAATCGGTATTTCATCAGGAAAAGGTGGGGTAGGGAAAACTACTACAGCTGCCAACATGGGTGTCTATTTTGCACGCCGCGGAATCCCGACTGCAATCCTTGATCTCGACCCCCTGTCGGATCTTGCAACCCTGTTTGACATGGAAAACCCCGAGGATGCAGGAAACAAGCTTGGTCCTATCCGGACCCAACTGGCACCACGGCTGGACCTATTGTTCCCCAAAGCCGTCTACAACGTCCATGAAAAAAGCAGAATCGTCCGCAGATTCCTGGAAACCCACGAAGCCGAACTATTGAACCGCTACCGGATCCTCATAATCGATTTACCTGCCGGAGGTGGTGACGAGGAAAACCTCAGTTTACTGCCCTACATTGGCCAGCTGGTCCTGGTAACAAACCCTGAGCCAACCGCGCATGTATCTGCCGGCGGATATCTTCATATGGTCATGGAGCGCGAACTCGAGCGGCAGGTATATATCTGGCACAATAAATTCTCGCTTGAACGGGCTGGAGAGTTCAATCCAAGAGATGTCGTCGGAAACTATCACCGGAATGTGAATGAAGATACCTGGCTGACCGACAGATTTATAACACAGCTGCATGATATTGCCTTTGTCCCGGCGGACCCATCGCTGAATCTCCTTCACGCCGAAAACCCGAATCCCCTGAGCATAGTATTCCACTCGGCCCGGCAGAGCGTTCTACATATTCTTGAAGGCTGGCTTGATGCGGACAGCTGTCCTTTGCAGGAGCTGAAGGGCCGCATGCCGCAAGCCGTAGTCCGCCTGGTACGCGGTTGTCTCAGCCGTCGCCCCGGCTGCGTAGAAGACAGCGACGGCTGCCAGTATATAATCGATTATATTGATGGGGTGATCGAAGCCGGTACAAGTATAGGTGATGAACCCGGTATCCGCGAGCCGATAGAAGAACTGCTTGTAAAACTAAAGGCTGACCCTGTATGGAGAAACGGTGTACGCGCCTTGAGTCTCCTGCAGGAAATCAGCGACAGCAGCGACCGGCTTTTTGGAAGCCGTGACAGCAATATCCGGAAACTCCTGGACAACACCCTGGTCAAACTTATGTATGCCATTGCCCTGCAACCCGATCTGCCCCGCCTCTGCCGTAACTCAGCAGGCATGCTCCTGTTCCAGTTCTCGGCTGCCAAACTCTTTAATATAGACAAGGTACGAAATCTGATTCTGAGCCTCGTGCCACACAGGCAGAATCCACAGGGAAAATCAGTGAGGGACCGCAGGGTTCAGATCAAACGGATCGTGGAGCAGGATGAACCGTACCGCAAGCAGTACATGAAACTGCTCAAGACCAGCTACCCCCTGTTCACCCGGCAGATTGACGCCGTCGTAAAAACCTTCGAACTGAATCCCCTGCTCTTCCGGGATGAGCACGAACAGATCTACAAGAAAGCCTATGTCACCCTGCTTTCACAGCTGATTCACGATATACTCTACAGCGGCATGGGCATAGTAGTCGGATTCTCCTATCGCGCAGCAAGCGACGCCTTTGCATCAGGCGCCGATATATTGCTGGAGCAAAGTAAAACCCTGTAGATTCAGCCCGGCTGTCACGTTGCCAGTTTCCTTCAGGCACCGAACTTGTTATATACCGCCAACAGAGCTTCCTCACAACAGCCATGAAAAAAATCCATAATCTCCATGTCTCGTGGAAGTACATTCAGTAAAGTGGCAGATCTGCCATGTTACCAAGTCTTCCTCCAAGCCAAGTAGAGAATTTAGAGTAAATAGCGTTATAACTTTGTTGCTTACTCTGCCAGATGTCCAGATGTCCAGATCACGAACGCACCCAGAAGAACAAAAAGCTCACAGCCCTGAATTGACACAGTCCCCCGCTTTATGGCAATATGAGCCTGCTTTTCGGGCCTATAGCTCAGTTGGTTAGAGCAACGGACTCATAATCCGTGGGTCCCAGGTTCAAGTCCTGGTGGGCCCATACAAAAAAAGCCGTCCCTATTTTGGGGCGGCTTTTTTATTGCTAATTCATACGAGCGCCTGCCACATCCTGCTCACAGCAGCCGGGCCACCGGGATTTCCGTCCGGTAAGCGACCGGCGTCCTTCAATCACAGGCGCTGGGCCCCAGCTCTACGTAGACCATTAAGACTTCCGACAGCATGATGTAGCTGCACATTGCATTGCGAGACCACATTTAATCGGCTACAATATCCATATGGATGTTATTGTATCTAATGAGAGATTTAATGAGGATGTTCTCTCTGCAATCGATTATCTGAAGTCTGTTGGTTGTTCCGAAATCTACCTGTTTGGCTCGCTCGTGAACGGAAATGCCAGTGACTCATCAGATATCGATATCGCCGTCCGTGGCATAAACCCGGACGACTTTTTCTATATTTATGGCCAGCTCATGTATCGATTACAGCATAGAGTAGATTTGGTAGACCTCGATTTGCAGGAGAAATTCGGCAATCTCTTGATCAATTCCGGTGAGCTAAAGCGGGTTGCTTAATGACCATTGATGATAGGATCAAAAACGAGATACAAAGCATACAGGATGAAAAGCGATTCATTGAATTAATTATCAAGAAAAATGAAACCTTCGGTATCGACGAGCTGGAACTTCGTGGCGCGGCCTTTACCCTGACCGCTATTTACAACGGAATCGAAAAACTCTTTCTGCATTTACTCAATAAAAAGAATGTCGACTTGGAGGCAAGCCATGATTGGCATACCACTTTAATCCGAAAAGCAGAAGAGAACAATATTATCAACAGCGGAATAAAAGATGATCTATTGCAATATCTCAGTTTCCGACATTTTATCCGCCCTGCGTACAGCTTCGAAATAAACTAATAGACCATAGAGAAAGTTCTTTATAGAGTCCCTGAATTGATTGACGAGTTCCTTAATCACATTAAACATTGGTATGCGACATCCCAGCTGAGTGATTGGAGGGGAGCTGCCGGGGTTCGGGGTGGTGCAGTATCTGCTGAGCTCAGCCTTGATTGTTCGTGCACCCCAGGCGGCTATGCTCTGCATTAGCCTGGCGGATCTCTCGCGGTTTGAGTACAAACCGATGAGTTTTAGCAGCTGACAGCTACCCTACACGCTGAGAAGATGGTATTGCTCGAACAGAGAGGGAGTTCAGCTTGAGAAGTTGTAAAACGCGTGATACTGGGCCTTGCGGCTTGTTCCGGCCGGATTCCCAGGCTTCAACCGTTTTCTTTGATACGCCCAAAGCCTCGGCAAATATCATCTGAGTTAATTTTGTTCGTTCCTTATTGCTTTTATCTTTTCAGCATCGTACTCAGGCACGGGAGTGATCGTCACCTTTCTGGTGCGCAGAGCAGGTGAATTCCCACGAGAGTATTCAAGCGATTCATTCAGTCCAGTCATAATAGAATCGAAATATGATGTATGTTCACTCATACTGCACCTCCCTTAATCCACCCGTACCACGCATTAATGCACCAGCCTCTGGATGTTCACACAGAAAGACTTCTAAATCCTTCAAATCATCGTCGGTTAAGCCGGTGTGTTTTCAAAGCCTCTCAAAATTTTGTGTGTAGACAAATTCTCGAGTCACACTACAATCACACCCTATTCAATAGGACAATTCAACAGAACGCCCCGGCTTTGCCGGAGATTATAACCAGATTCTATTCGTATCTGCTTCGTTACAATTTGTTACCACTTATAAATATATGGCAACGGTTTGTATGGAGTCGTGATGTCGCAAACAGCAAAAGAAATTTTCCACTCGAATGGTGGTGTCATGAGCATGAGCATGAGCGAGGCACTTTCACAGGGAATCAGCAGACACTGCCTCTACCAACTACGGGATTCAGGGGTGATCGAAAGAATCAGCTGCGGACTGTACAGACTGGCTGATCTACCTCCCATCGGCAACCCTGATCTGGTGATTGTGGGCTGCCGGTTTCCCCACGCCGTTACCTGCATTGTCTCAGCACTGACCTTCCATGACATCACAACTCAAATACCTCACACAGTTTCAAGCGAAATCCCCGGAAATGCGGGAAGAGCACAGACCGTTTAACGAGGTGCTCATTCCCCTAAAAAACGAAGGTATGTAACAGGCGCCTGCGAGAGATCCGAATATGGTCCCCGGTAGCGTTCAGGCAGTGCGGCAGCCAGTTGGTACATCATTTCGTGGGTGATTTCCTTGAGCTGCGTGCGATTTGGTTCACCATCCGGCACCTCCACATAGAACGGTTTCCCCACCTTCACCCCGACATGGGTTCGCTTGAACCTGCGGAGATTCCTGCCGATGTCCATGAGGCCCCAGTGAACAAGGGGATACACCGGCACGTGTTTGCGCGCAGCAAACATGGCAGCTCCCGGCAAGCCCGACTTCAGTGCGCCGGTCTTGCTACGGGTTCCCTCGGCTGCAACACCAAGAAACCAGCCCTCAGCCAGACGCTGCCACCATCATCATAAATCTCATGCTTCCTCCAAAAAAGGCATCACCCTGCACAGGCACGCACTTTTTTAACATAATCAATTTTGCATTACTCCAATAATATCATATTGAAACTCTCAAAAT
The DNA here is from genome assembly GCF_054657935.1 of Spirochaeta dissipatitropha. NCBI lineage: Bacteria > Pseudomonadati > Spirochaetota > Spirochaetia > Spirochaetales > Spirochaetaceae > Spirochaeta > Spirochaeta dissipatitropha. The sequence goes on from NZ_BAAHXT010000009.1 coordinate 66,573, forward strand.
AATCTGTCCAGGTATTTTTAGCTGCTTATGAAGCAGTCACCATGGCTTGGTATTCCCTCATGGGTGTGTCTCAGGATCAGCTCCTGCAATACTAATCCTCATGAACTCGAACACCCGTGACTTGCAATTATCAACAATATTATATAACATTGTTTCTATATTAGAAATCCATCGATGGTACCGGTGTGACGGATTGCCGCAGCCAATGCGGCCCTTTCTTTTCCACGTGTCCGGCGGGTAGAGAGTTGTACACCCCGGACCAGGAACATAATGAACAGACATACACACGCATCGCGTAACCACGACTTGAGAACCGCTACAAATGTAGACACAAGCAGCCTCCAAGGGGTTTTTACCAGCCTCATCCCGGAACTGCAAAAAGCAACAGTCGCCCAGGAATATCTATCCCCTACTCCGATCCAGGAACAATGTATTCCTCCCCTGTTGGAAGGCCGGGATATAATCGGCTGTGCCCAGACAGGAACCGGAAAAACCGCGGCTTTCTCCCTCCCCTTGTTACAGAAGCTTGCGAAAAGCGGATCAGGCAGACCGAAGCGGGGGACTCCCAGGGCACTTATCCTTGCCCCCACCCGGGAGCTTGCCGCCCAGATCGGAGACAGTATAAAAACCTACGGAGTATTCTTACAGGTAAGCCACGCTGTCATTTTCGGCGGGGTGAACCAGTTTCACCAGGTGAAGCTTTTGAACCGTGGGGTGGACATTCTCGTCGCTACCCCGGGGCGTCTACTAGATCTCATGGAACAAGGACATATACACCTGAACGAGGTAGAAACCTTTATCCTCGATGAAGTAGACAGGATGTTGGACATGGGCTTTCTACCGGACATTAAACGGGTTCTTGCCCAGGTGCCGAAAAAACGACAGACAATGTTCTTCTCCGCAACCCTTGCAGATGATATGAAGCGTCTTGCGCAGAATATCGTCACTAATCCGGTGGAAATAACCATTTCACCCGAAACCCCGGCGGTAGAAAAGATAGACCAGCGTTTGCTTTATGTGAGCAATCAGGATAAGGACGATCTTCTTATCTCTCTGCTCGGTGAGACCGGGGTAAACAAAGCTATCATTTTCACCCAGATGAAACACATAGCCAACCGGGTTGTAACCAAGCTGGAAATGGCTGGTATTCACAGCGCCGCTATTCACGGAAACAAAAGCCAGGCAGCACGGACCAAGGCCCTGTCCGGTTTCAAAGACCACCGCCTGAAAGTACTGGTTGCAACAGATGTCGCCGCCAGAGGGCTGGATGTCGATGATATTACCCATGTTATAAACTACGATCTACCCTTAGAAGCGGAAACCTATGTTCACCGCATCGGCCGTACAGCACGGGCCGGTTCTGAAGGGTGCGCAATCTCATTCTGCAGCGCAGAAGAGAAGGCCTATCTTAATTCAATCGAGAGACTGCTTGGACAGAAGATACCTGCAGACATCGACCACCAGTACCACTGCGAAGAGGCACGGAATTCCAGCAAGCCCGCCCCCAAACTTTTCGGCCGTGGCCAAAGCCGTGGGCAACACGGCGGTCGCCGGCAGAACTCCGGAGATAGTCGGGGAAAACGCGGGCCGGGTGGTTTCAGGAAGCGGAGCTGAAGCGGGACAGGAAGAGAACCACCAGAATGTTCTTCTCATGCATGTTATGGGGCTTAATGCAGCAGATGTTCTGATAGCGCTCAGTTCTCCACTGTAATATGACCTTATTCCCCCACAAACCGAAGATAGCTGGTAGGCGCCTGCGAGAGATCCGAATATGGTCCCCGGTAGCGTTCAGGCAGTGCGGCAGCCAGTTGGTACATCATTTCGTGGGTGATTTCCTTGAGCTGCGTACGGTTTGGTTCGCCGTCCGGCACTTCCACGTAGAACGGTTTCCCCACCTTCACTCCGACATGGGTTCGCTTGAACCTGCGGAGATTCCTGCCAATGTCCATGAGGCCCCAGTGGACAATGGGATACACCGGCACGTGTTTGCGCGCAGCAAACATGGCAGCTTCCGGGAACTCAGGTATACGTAGTAGAGCGGGCCCTCCAGGATGGTTGTGTGATTGCTCAGAAGAATGCCGGGCCCCTCAGCCGGAATCTTTTCAAACTCATGTGTATCAATTCTACACGTCAGAGTGAACAGCATGCGAACCACGCTGTTGAGAAAACTTGCCTTTAGCGACACTACATTCCCCTTTTCAGTGAAACCGGAAAACCCCAGCATGTTATTACTCCACTGTACAGGTACTCTCTGCAATAATGCAATCTCTTTTTTTCAGACAGGGAGCTGTACGCGGCATGTGGAAGTCAAGCTGAGACAGTAATCTTAAGCCCTCGTAAGGTCGATACTTACACCATGTCTTTGATAAAGATTGATACTAAATTCCAGCCACCTTCCCGACGCCCCCGAATGGTTCTCCGGCCAGGCATAATGGAGATTCTCAATTCCGGACTGTATCGAAAATTCACCCTCGTCTCCGCCCCTGCAGGATATGGAAAGAGCAGCATCGTCCGTGAATGGATTGCTGATTCCTCACTCAAGGCCGGCTGGATTTCTCTGGAGGAGGGAGACAAGTCGGTTCTCCGGTTTTTTGGGTATCTCACCACTGTAATCCAGAGGATTTTTCCGGATTTAGAAACGGAAGGATCGGGGCAGACCACGGCTTTGGACAGGAAAGGGGGTGAAACATTGGTAAGCGGTCTGGTGAACTCCATCGCCAGCCTCCCTGATAATTTCATTCTTGTTCTGGACGATCTCTACCTGATTGAATCACCAGAGATATCTCATCTGCTTCAATTCTTTATCGATCATCTCCCGCAACAATGCCATCTTGTATTACTTACCCGAAAGGAACCAGATCTACCCTTATCGACCTATCGGATGCGGGATCAGGTAACCGAGATTGGATCATCAACGCTTCGATTTTCCAACCGGGAAGCAGAAATCTTCCTGAAAGAAGTGATGGGACTTTCAATTAGTGAGAATGAAATTGAAGAGATCGCCAGAGGAACCGAAGGCTGGGTTGCAGGACTCCAGGGTGCTGCCCTGGCTTTTCGCCCAGGCGAGACAATCCCCTTATTTTCCAACACGTCGATAGATGAGGATCACAATACTATAAGTTTTCTTGCAGATGAGGTACTGCACAAGCAGGAGGAACGGGTTAGACGGTTCCTTCTTTTCACCTCAATTCCCGATGAGATCTGCCCGTCTCTATGTGAAGCTGTTCTTGAAAAGAATACCGGCTCAGGAGCAGAGATGCTGCAGTTTCTGTGTAAGGCTCGTTTATTCCTGACACCTATAGAGAATAGTGGACAGTGGTATCGCTACCACCATCTCTTTCGCCAGATGTTACGCATGATGGTAGAAAAGGAATACCCCGCTGAACTTCCGGGAATTCACACCCGGGCAAGTCGGTGGTTTCGGGATCAAAAGCAATGGGTAATCGCGGCACGGCTGGCGGTTGCAGGAGAGGATCCTGTCATAGCTGTGGAAGTGCTGGAACAAGCCTGGTCTGAAATGAGTAACATGAACGAAAGTGAACTCTGGAACACCTGGAGAAACAAACTGCCGAAGGAAATCCGTGATAGATATCCAGTACTGAAGGCCCAGGAGGGATACGCTGAAATATCCACAGGGCGACTTGAAAAGGCTGAAACACTTTTTAATGAAGCTGATGAGATCAGGAAAGAGTGTAGCCATGAACAGATGCCCAATCAAGGGCTTTTTCAAATACTATCTGCTTATATCAGCATCGGGCGAGCCTACATTTCCCAGGCTTATGGCGATGATTCAACAACTATTATGTGGGCAAAAAATGTATTAAGGAATGAGACACCCAGCAATGACTTCCTTGACGGGCAAGCAAGAGCACTCCTCGGTCTGAGCTACTGGAACCAGGGAGAATTAGTAGCCGCTCGCAATATCTATTCAAAAACATTGATTCAGTTTGAAGCTACAGGAAATCTCAACGCCATCTTGAGTAACGCCTTTGTACTTGGAGAGATTCTGATTGGATTGGGACAACTGATGGAAGCGGAAAGAAACTGCGAGCGAGCCCTTCGTCTGATGAAAGAACAAGGATCATCCGAAATTTCCGGATCAGAAGATATCTACAGGGTGTTAGCAGAAATTGCCATCGAGAAAGGTGATCTTGACCACGGTGAATCTATGCTGCAGAAAGCATCAATCGCCGGTAAAAGCTCCTTCGCTGTAGCCTGGAATTACAGATATCTGTCAACCGCGGCCTGGCTTCAGGCTTGCAAGGGGAACCACGAGGATGCGCATCGGCTGTTGGATGAAGCTGAACGAGCCCCTGCGAGAAGCCCCCTCCCGGACCTTCGTCCCTTATCAGCCCTCAGAGCACGAGTGCTACTTATGGAAAAGAGGATACAGGAAGCTGGTTTAGCCATCCATAATTCAGGATCATCAACGGAGAAGGAATACCAAACACTGACAAGGGTCCGGATTCTCCTGGCAAAACAGGAGAATGGGGAATCAGAAAAGGCTTTAACCTTACTTGAAACATTATATAAAACAGCTATGGAGAGGGGTCATAAAAGGACAATCATCGAGATAAACCTGTTACGAGCAATCTATGCTGATCTCAATGGCGAAAAAAAAGAAGCAAAACACTTACTTGAGAGCGGGCTGACTGCAGCCTCCCAGGACGGTCAGATCCAGGTTTTCCTGAATGAACTGCCGGGAACAGGAGATCTATTACAGCGTACCATGGACTCTATGCCCCCAAGCGACTATCTGGCAACGCTCAACAGAAAACGCTCTCATTTACAGCGAATGAGTAAAGATGCACAGGAATCAATACCTGAACCCCTGACAAAACGGGAGCGGGAAGTACTTGAATGTATCGCCGCGGGACTCTCTAATGCCGAGATTTGCGAGCGCCTGTTCCTTGCTTTGGATACGGTGAAGGGTCACAACCGTAGAATCTTTGAAAAACTGAATGTACGACGCCGTACCCAGGCGGTATCAGCAGCAAGAAAGTTCGGTCTTATCTCGAATTGAGTCCCTTCCTGGAAAAAAATCAAAACCCCACTTTCGTGTCTAACGGTTACAGCCTGGAAGGATTAGATTCATACCACAATGAACTATGAAGGAACGATCCAAAAGAGGGAGGAATCATGAAAAACTACCGAATCAATTCTATTATGGCCGGAGCACTTTACATCCTGGGGACTGTGGCTGGGGTGCTCTCCGTTATTGTCGTGGGAGGATTTCCCGACCAGAACTTCATTTCCCGTATTGCAGGAAATCCTTCAACCGTAATGGTTGGGGCTCTCCTGATCCTCATCATGGGAATATCCCTGGCTTCTATGACTTTGTTCCTCTATCCACTCTTCCGCAGGGATAGTGAACCGCTCGCGCTGGGGATGCTTGTATTCCGGGGTACACTGGAGGGAGCCTGGTATCTGTTAACAGCACTATTCTGGGTAACCATGGGCATAATAAGTTCACAGATAGCTGTGGTGGAATCCGGAAGAGAAGCATTAGAGGCATTGGGCACGGTTGTAATCGAGGCACAGGACAAACTGGGTAATTTAGGATCCATAATTTTCCTGATAGGCGCGGTTTGTCTATACATCTCATTCTACCGCACCAAACTGATTCCCCGATGGCTTTCAATCTGGGGACTAATCAGTGTGATACCCTACCTCATCCATACTCTTCTTCTCTTCTTTGAAGTACAATCAACCTTTATTCTGTTTATACCACTCGCTGTACAGGAGATGGTGATGGGCGGCTGGCTGATAATTGCAGGCTTTAATATTCAAGCACTGGAGAAGCTCATGGGAAGGACCCAAAACCGACCGTAGCCTCTGGAATCAGGATGAATCTTCTTACCATAAAATTTCTGCTCCCAACCCCGCGATTTCCGGATCGCTTGTGACAACAGGTAAGCCTGTTATTATTGCCTGGGCAGCAATCATACGGTCGAAGGGGTCACGATGATCACCGGGCAAAGTCCCTGCTTTCAATGCATGATTTGAGCCAATAGGAAGTTCCCTAAAACCATCTTCCAGCAGTCGCTTTTCCCAATCACTTATTACTGCACTTCCATTGGGATACTTACCAATTCGATATTTGGTGGCAACTTCCCATGCCGATGCGGGACTTATAAAGAATTGATTTTCGGGATCCTTTAACAAGCTTAGCATGCGGTTTGAAAGACGATCCGGATCGCTCCACCACCACAGCAATGCACAGGTATCGAGTAAGCCTGTCATTGTTCCCATGCTTGTAATTCATGGGGGGAAAGAGGGTCGAAAAAGCTGGTTTCAGGGCTATCGTTATAGCGACCGGGAACCCGCTCTTTTTTCGTTTCCAGGGGTACCAGACGAGCCCACGGCCTTCCCGCTTTTGCGACCACAACCTCTTCGCCGCCATGTGCACGATCGACTAATTTAGAAAAATGAGTTTTAGCCTCATGGATATTAACTACTATCATCATTCTAAAATAGTCCATCATATGGACTAAGTCAATCATATCTGATCCTTGTAGACCGACAGCAACTGCTACTTGATCTCTGTATCTGTCAGAAAGCGTGAAGTTAGTTCAGCAATCCTCTCAACATTATTCCAGTAAATAAAATGGTTACCTTCAAGTATTTCATACTGGCCATGAGCTCCGATTTTTGCCAGGTGTTCAAACTGATACTCCTGAGGACTTATTTTCAATTGTCGATTTGGCTTTTCAAAAGTATCCCGAGAGATTATTTTCAGGTATGGTACTGTCTCGGGAAATGGTACATCCTTGATTTCCTTTACAAAATCCATTGAAGCTATAATTTGATCCAATAAGGTGTCGTTCACAGAAAAGGCTGCAAAGGTAATCATGTCTGATATTTCCCGTTCCGTGTATCCGTATCCTTTAAGCTTGGAACGATTTGTGATAACAGTACCTAACAATGCCGTTAATCCACTTGCCTGCTGTACCTTTGCCAGGGGAATAACAGCATTGAGTATAGCTGGTGTTTTCTGCCAATACGCTGTTGATGTGCCATCCAGGTTTATTATTGCGCGAACCTCATCGGGATAACGACTGGCATAGTATTCAGCATAAATACCAGAAATGGAATGAGGCATAAGTACATAAGGTCCAGGAAAGCCTGCTTTAAGAAGAGCCTCCCTGATTTCTTCTACATAGTTGGCATTTGATCGGGGTCTGCTGGTGACGCTGCTAAATCCGACTCCGAAATATTCCAGTACCACAACTCTGTAGTTTTCCGATAGCTTTCTCATAAGTGGACCGAAGTCAGCTGAAGGAAGTCCAACCCCCAAGCCGGGTAACAATACAATGGTTTCATCACCGTTGCCCTGACTGAAAACATTCATTGTACCGTCAAATACTTCCACGATCTGACCGTAGGGCTGAATCTTACTGAAGTTTCCCTTAAAATGTGTTTCTCTGAGAATGACACCGGCTGATATCAGAACTACGTTAAAAGCCACAATAATACCAATAACTACTACCATTATTTTCCCCCATCTTTTTTTCCCTGGCATACTAACTCCTTCACACCTATACTTAATCAATTGTGAATTTTGCCACAATCGGCCCTTGCGTTATCAATTATGATAATGTTATCATAATTGATAACATTATGTTGTGTCAATTAAAAAGGATGGCAGTATGGATCAAAAAATCATTGCTAACTTATTACATCCTGTTCGGATGAATATAATGCAGGTCATAACGGCAAATGGGCCGTGCTCAGCCCGGCAGCTTTCTCAACATCTGCCGGATATTGCTCAAGCGAGTCTCTATAGGCATCTGAGAGGCATGCATAAAGATCAAATTCTGGAGATCTTCTCGGAAACACAGGTACGGGGAACACTCGAACGGAGTTTCAACATTAAAAGGAATCCTCTCCGGGAGGTGGATGAAAAAGGAGAATCCTTACCAAATGCTCAGTTGATCAATCTTTTTTTCAGCTTCATGATCTCCCAGCTGACGGATTGCATGGAATACCTCGGTCCAGAAGGGAGCACCATGGAACCTGAAAGATTTGGATTCCGGACGTGGATCATGCACCTGAAAGATGAAGATCTCACTGAATTTATACAGGACTTTCGCGCTCTCTTTGAACGGTATAGTAAAATTGAAAATTCCCCCGGAGCTCGATTACATAAGTTCTCCTATTCCCTTTTTCCTGCACGAAAGAATACCGGAGAAGGATCTGAGTAGAGAACCGATCTTGATTGAGTTTTTTGCAGCCGTATATTTTCATAAGCTTTCACCAGAAAGCTGCGGCAGGCGGACAGGATATTCGCCTGCATTGATCATCAATATACGCGTAAATTGAAAGTACGGTCGTGATCACCGGTGTTCTGTAATTCGAGATAGTAGGTCCCGGATGTCAGAGTTGATCTTACATGCCATAGACCACCTTCCATTGGATATAATCCAGATGGATAGTACACCACCGAACTGAATTCATATGAGTTGTCGCTGTACAGCGTCGGCAAGATATTCAGATTGCTGGCGCCCAGATTGACAGTAAAAGCATTCACTGTTAGATCCGGATTCGTTGATCCCTCTAGTGTAAACGTGAGAGAACCTCCTGCCAGAACTTCATTGTGCGCTGGAAGTGATCGCCTGGAGGGAGCAAAGGCTCACCGAAGATCCAGGCGCACAATAGATAGTTGATTATTCGGTCTATTCTCAACATCGACAGCTAAAGGAAGGCCAAACCCTATACCGGGTTAAAAACAAATCTTCTTGACCTGTTTCCGGCTATTTGGGAGCACGCCGATGTGTCAACTTCCAGAGCTGCTGGAATAACTTCAGATCACGCATTCTTTTCTGACGTTCCTGCGAAACTCGGACGCTGTTAATCAACATTATGCTCATGAGGACCAGAAGCAACGCAAAAGGCAGACCTGTACTGATTACAGCTGTCTGCAGTGCTGCGAGCGCCTGCTCACCACCAATCAGCAGGAGAACTGCGGCGACGACTCCTTCCAGGACTGCCCAGAATATCCGCTGTCCAACGGGGGTTTTAATTCGTCCTCCAGAGGTAATATTATTAATAACCAGCGAACCTGAATCGCTGGACGTTACAAAGAAAAAAATCACCATAATTGTAGCGAGTGTACTGAGAATAATTGTAATAGCTCCCTGTAATACAGGCAGATTGACTCTAGAAAGCATTTCAAACAGCGCTACAGGCAGATTTCCCTGCACGATCTCAAACAGGGCTCCTCCAGAAAGCTCGTTAATATATATTGCGTTGCCACCGAATACTGACATCCACAGAAAAGAAAGCATGGGCGGAATCACCATTACAGCTGTAACAAACTCTCGAATACTTCGTCCCTTTGATATACGCGCAATGAACATTCCGACAAATGGTGACCAGGATATCCACCAGGCAAGATAAAAAACAGACCAGCCACCCTGCCATACACTACTTTCATGTGAGCCTATAAAAAAAGAGGATTTGATTAAATCTCCAAAATAGAGCCCTAATGAATTGGTAAATAACCTGATTATGTATGCGGTAGGGCCGACCAGCAACATAAAAACAAGAAAAGCCGCCGCTAATTTCATATTAAGTTCAGACAGTATACGAACACCTTTATCAATTCCACTCACTACGGAAATAGTTGCCACTGCAGTTACCCCAGCTATAAGCGCGATCTGTATTAAAGTGCTGTAGGGCAGTCCAGTCAGAAAATTAAGACCGCTGTTAATCTGCTGGACACCAAGTCCAAGTGATGTCGCCAAGCCAAACAGAGTTGCCAGAATTGCAAGAACATCAATCAGATCACCCCACAGCCCGAATACCCGCTTGCCTAATAGAGGGAAAAACACCGATCGCAGGGAAAGTGGCAAGCCCTTGTTGTAGGCAAAAAAAGCAAGTGCCAGAGCAATTATGGTATATACTCCCCATGGATGCAGACCCCAATGAAAAAACGTCGTTGCCATTGCAGCACTGGCAGCATCCGGGCTGGTAAAAATTGGCGGTGTAATTGTAGAGTGATATAAAGGTTCTCCAACTGCCCAGAACATGAGACCTATTCCCATTCCTGCAGAAATCAACATGGAATACCAGGCAAAATTGGAGAACTCCGGCTTTGCATCAACACCACCTATCTTAACGGTTCCAAGTCGTGAAAATGCAAATACAAGACTAACCAGTATGAAAAAATTACTGGACAGAATAAACACCCAGTCAAATCGTGTAATAATAAATAACTGAACAGATTGGAAAACCGCATTTGCCCTGTCCAGATCCAGAATACTTAATCCTGCAAACAGCAATATAAAACCTGCAGCAGCAAGACTGACTACCGGGTTCATATCCAGTCCCCAGCGAGTGAAATTGCGATCAAATAACTTCTGCTCAGCTTCGCGAGCCAATTCCTGCCGCTCTTCGTGAGCGGGATCATGAATTTCTGTATTTTCCATAATTAATAATTATTCCATGTTTTGCTCAATGTCAAATAAATTCACCACTGCCTTTCCTCGTATTTTTGGAGTGCACCCGTCGGCGATAGCTTATGGCTGTTTCATTCCTTCACAAAACGAAGGTAGGTGGTAGTTGCCTGTGAGAGATCGGAAAACGGTCCACGATAGCGCTCAGGCAACACTGCGGATAGTTGATACATCATTTCGTCGGTGATTTCTTTAAGCTGCCTACGACTTGGCTCACCATCCGGAACCTCCACATAGAACGGCTTTCCCACCCTTACTCCCACATGGGTGCGCCTGAACCGCCGCAGATTACTACCGATATCCATAAGGCCCCAGTGGACAAGGGGATACACCGGCACATGCTTGCGAGCAGCAAACATGGCAGCACCCGGCCGGCCCGACTTCAGAGCACCGGTCTTGCTCCGGGTTCCCTCTGCCGCAACACCGAGAAACCAGCCCTCATCCAGACGCTGCAGCGCCTGATTCATTGCAGTGGAATCCACCCTGCCCCGATGGATAGGAATGATGTTCCAGGCCTTCATAAATATCCGTGTAATTGCATTTTCCCAGAGTTCCTGCTTGCCCAATGCCGTAGCTTTGCGGGAACTCAGAAACACATAGTAGAGGGGACCTTCAAGGTTGGTTGTATGATTGGATAGAAGGATACCAGGCCCCTCTTGCGGAATCTTGTCAAACTCATGCACATCGATCTTACACACGAGGGTGAACAGTAAACGAATTACATTGTTGAGACACCTTGTCTTTAACGACACTCATTCTCCTTTCCGGAAATTTCCTGAAGATCCCGGCACACTGCTGTTCTATTCTACTGCCTCTTTCTGTATTGATGCAATCTTTGTCTCAAGGGGTTCTATCAGCAAGGAAACTGTCATAATAGAAAACTACATGGACACTAGTGTTTCATAGCCTTCATCGGCAATATGACCGATATGATAATCCGCAAATGCATGTTCACATACTACTTTTATACACAGATTTGGAGACAGCTCATGAAAAAATGCTTCAGTGAAGAGTATAAATGGGAAATCGGAAACAGGAATTTCTACAAAGGAGACACGAGAAGTGGCAACTAAAACATTCAGCAATCCAATATTGTCGGGGTTTTATCCCGATCCTACTATCTGTCGCGTCGGGGAAGATTATTACATGGTGACCTCAAGCTTTGAGTACTACCCCGGCCTGCCGATTTTTCACAGCCGCGACCTGGTGCACTGGCAGCAGATCGGGCACGTACTCGACCGACCTTCACAGCTGCCACTCGATGGCGTACGGCCCTCCGGGGGACTCTTTGCTCCGACGATCCGTTACCATGACGGCATGTTTTACGTCATAAACACCATGGTAGCCGGTACGAAGGAATCCGGCAACTTTATCGTCACCGCCAGCGATCCGGCAGGACCATGGTCAAAGCCTTACTGGCTGAAGGATGCTCCGGGTATCGACCCCTCACTGCTTTTCGACGATGACGGGCGTGTCTGGTACACCGGCAACAGAATTTCACCGGAAGGTGAGAAGTACCACGGACATCGTGAAATCTGGCTTCAGGAGCTGAATCTGCAGACAATGCAGCTCATCGGAGAGAAGTACACACTGTATGATGGTATGATGCAGGACAGTATCCATGCTGAAGCACCGCATCTCTACAAAATCGAGGGCTGGTATTTCCTGGTTATTGCAGAAGGTGGCACCAGTCATAATCACTCCGTCACGATTGCTCGCAGCCGGAATATTACGGGCCCTTATCAGAACAACCCGCGGAATCCAATACTCACCCATCGTCACCTTGGGCAGGATCATCCGATTACCGGCACGGGTCATGCCGATTTCGTTGAGACACAGAATGGTGAATGGTGGATGGTTTGTCTGGCAATGCGACCCTATGGCGGACGCCGGCTGGAGCGTGTGTTCCTGCCCGATGGCGATCCCAATGAAGATCACTACTTCAACCTGGGGCGTGAAACCTTTTTGGCGCCGGTAATATGGGAGCACGGCTGGCCCATTGTAAGCCCCGGCACAGGCAAACTCGAGTTTGAGTATCCGGTTCCGGACCTGCCGGAGCATGTACCGGCTACCCGCCCGGTCTGTGATAATTTCGAAAGCGAACATCTGGATTATACCTGGAACTTCCTGCGTACCCCGCGTGAAGACTTCTACAGCCTTAGTGAGCGACCAGGTTTCCTGCGCCTCAAGCTGAGACCGCAGAGACTCTCCGAGTGGGCACAGCCAAGTTTTGTGGGACGACGGCAACAACATGCCAGCTTCAGCGCGCGGACGGTAATGGACTTTACACCTGACTCAGCGAACGAAGAAGCAGGCATCGTACTGCTGCAAAACAGTGATTTCAACTTCCGTTTTGTGGTGACAGGTGCATCTGCACGGTCTGCCGGGAAGGAGCACGGACAAGAGCAGGATCAAGTTCAAAGATACATTCGCCTGATCAAGCGCGAAGAAGGAGTAGAAACGATTCTGTGCGAGCAGCCAATAGCCGACAATCGCCTCTACCTCAAAGTCGAAGCATATGGACAGGTGTACGGATTCTACATGGCAGACACACCGGAAGCATGGGTCCCAATCGCCGAAAACGTTAACGGCAGCATTCTCAGCACAACAGTTGCCGGTGGTTTTGTGGGCGCGTACCTGGGCTTATACGCCAGCAGTAACGGTGAACAAAGCAGCTCGATCGCCGATTTTGACTGGTTCGAATATCTTGAAATCAGAAGATCGTATCCATGCTGTCTGGTATAACGAGCGACTTCGCTCCAGATCATTCTGCTGTCAAACGGAAGTACACGAAATCCTCTGTATTTCCGTTTGATTCGGGTTTACTGGAAAATCCAATCAAGCTGTTCCGTATATTCTTCAGGCTCATTGAATACGGTCATGCAGTGCTCTCCTGGAACCTCCCATATCTTTGTCTCATTTGCGGCATTTTCATGGATCAATCGGCCCATTTCAATCGGCATGACCTGGTCATCTACGCTGTGGATTATGAGGGTCTTACCTTTGTTCAGTTCCTTGACATTATCACGTGCCGGATACGGAGATGCAACGAACAGCCGGACCCAGAAACTGCCGCCTTCGACCGCTCCAACGGCAACATCTTCGAATGCTGAGCCGCCGCCGTCTATTATTACACCTTCAACACTGTCCTGATAGTTGACCGCCAGTCTGGTAGCCAGGTTTGCCCCCAGGGAAAATCCCCAGAATGCTTTCTTATAATCTTCAATAGCATTATGCTCGAGCATTTCCTCTACAACTGCATTCATGGCATTATACACAGATTTATGATCAGGCTGTCCTTCAGATTTCCCATGCCCGGGATATTCGGGTATCCACACATGATAACCTGCCTCTACAATCGGAACGGCAAATTTATACCAGTCCGAGGCGTTCCCGCCTTTACCCTGGATAAGAATGAGGACACGCTGATTGGCAATTTTCTGGTCAGGTTCCAGCAGCAGGGTATGTATTCTGGAACCCTGGTATTCGAACCATATACTCCGATGATCTACACCTTCAATCGGTTCAAACACATCGGACGGTGAATAGAACTGATCGGTAAATGCACAGGCTGACAACAAGGAACCAATAACAGCGACAACAATCATTCTGCGTAACTTCATGAATACTCCTGGATTATTTTAACTTATTTATTTATTATAATGTCAACATATGAAAAAAGTAATACCAACCATTATTTCATTGGCAGGATTAACAATCCTCCTGCTCGCAGTACCAAAAATCTCGGGACTCATTGCTGATCAATTCTCTTACTCCGCTGTGGATCCCGATGGGGCTTTCATGTGGATATCTGTCCATCACATTGTGCAGGCCCTGATTTTTCTGGCACTGATGCTGCCTTTAATCAGATTCAGGAAGTATGACTTCCAGTTGGGGCGCGGTGATTCGAAACAGGGAATCAATTACCTCGTGAAGTTCACCATTATTTTTGGGGTGGGATCTTTGGTCAGTCATGGTATTGCATTGGCCCTCGGTTCATTCCAGCCCTTCCCGTATCCCATGGAAAGCCGCAATATAATCGGGTACCTGGGCTTCCAGCTCCTGCTGTCTGGTCCTTCAGAGGAATTGATTTTCCGGGCCTTTGCAATGACTATTGCCGGAATGCTGGTATCCGGCCGATTGCTCCGGGGAAGAGTCAGTTATGCAAATCTGATTGCTGCTGTTATTTTTGCACTTGCCCACGTCGGCTTCAGCTTTAATCCTTTTACCCTGCGGTACCATCCGTATCAGCTCCTAATGTCTTTTGTACTGGGTCTTTTTTATGGCGATTGCTACGAAAAGTCCGGCAGCGTCATCTACCCCATGGCCATGCACAGCATAAGCAATGTAATAATGGTTGGGGCCACCGCAATCGCCACGGCATTTTTATAATCTATTACTCATGTTCTTTCCGGCAATAGATTATTTTCCGGATACTGTCATCGGAAAGATTGTACATATCCGCCAGGTCCGACACAGCTGTACCCTGGCGTCGTTTCTTGCGGATTTCCCGGTTCCGTCTGGCGATGCTGTCCCGCGTACCGTTTTTCGATCCCCAACCGAGTTTTTCCCCGGATTTGCGTGGAATATAGAGTTGCTCTCCCTGAATATATTGCTGTATTTCCTCAACCAGCTGCTCAGGCAGAATGCTTGAAGCATTTTTGTAGGACACAGATTCTCCTTGCGCGTTCTTTGTTCGAGGATCCGGTCTGTACCTGGCAGTTGTTCAGGGATTCCCTGATGCAATTACTATATTTCTGAGGCTGTTAGAGGGTGCTCAGGAAGGACGGATCCATAATGGCTGTTGTGTGGTTCATTGAAAAAATGTTTTTCATATCGTACCTCCCTGATAATGTGATGAGCTTAATTATAATAGAAAGCCGGGACTTGTAAAGCAGATTCCCGGGGTAAGTTCTTTTAAAATTGTTTTTTCCCTTTCAAAACCCCCGAAAGCGAAGCATACTACTTCTACACAGTCCCTGGCTAGCCGATTGTGAATCTAAACATCCGAATGACCCTGTGGTTATCCGGAAAAAGGAGGTTTTTATGATTGAATTGAACAGAGGTTTCGGCCTCTAAATTACATGAGCCGGCTGTTCTGCAGCCGGCTTTTTATTTCGCCGGCAAGATTCCGGCTGAGTGATAGTAGGGGAGCCGCAGGCTGCCTGGTTTCGGGTAGTTGCGGATGTGTGTTCAGGCCAACCCGAGTTGCCCGAAGCCAGGCCGGAGTGCCGGCCGGGCGCACGCAGTAGCCCGGCGTTTCGGCGCGCAGCCCCGTATAGCACGACCCGCCGCCAGTGTGCTGGTGGGGGTCAGCCCAAGCAATGTTTCCAGAAACCAACGGCCTGGCAATATGCTATGACTGCCGTGATGCACTTACATGGGCATCGAATTCGGCCAGTACGACTTCGTCCTTCTGGGGAAGAAAATAGTTAACGGCCAGAATAACCGCCAGGTTGGTGAGGAATCCCGGGACGATTTCATACATGTGCGCTCCCAGCCCCAGATAGTCCCACAGCACCAGCACGATGGTACCAGTAATCATACCGGCCAGAGCAGCCTGCCAGGTGGTTTTCCGCGAGAACAGCGACATGAGAATCAGCGGGCCAAATGCAGCTCCAAATCCTCCCCAGGCATAAGAGACCAGTCCGAGGATATTACTGCGTGGATTCATGGCGAGTATCATCGCTATGAGTGAGATTACGATTACGCTGATGCGGCCGACAAAAAACAGTTCTTTCTTGGTGGCGTTTTTGTTCAGGATTTTGAGATAGAAATCCTCTGTCAGACTGGATGAGGATACCAGCAGCTGACTGTCAATGGTGGACATAATGGCCGAGAGAATGGCGGCCAGGAGTATTCCGCCAACCCAGGGATTGAACAGGTTCCGGATCATGAGAATAAACACCCGCTCGCTGTCTGCTGCCGCCAGATCGGGGAACATGCCAATACCGACAATACCAATCACCACTGCAAATGCCAGTGAGATTACGACCCACACGCCGGCAATGGCGGTTGACTGCTTGACCTCTTTCAGAGAGCCGATACTCATAAAACGTGCCAGTATATGAGGCTGACCGAAGTAGCCCAGCCCCCAGGCCATAGTAGAGATTATTGCGATCAGCGGCAGGTTGCCAGTAGGAATAATCGAGCCGGATATTTCGTTGGCGGCCATGGCAGCGCTGATACTGCCGCTTTCAAGGCTGAAAAAAGCCAGTATCGGTACCACAGTGACTGCGATCAGCATCAGGGTTCCCTGGAAAAGGTCGGAATAGCAGACCGCCAGAAACCCGCCCAGGAAGGTGTAGAGAACAATCACAAATCCGCCAATGAGAACCGCGGTCTGATAATGGATACCGAACATTGATTCGAACAGCAGGCCGGCTCCGACCAGGCCAGACGAGGCATAGATGGTGAAGAAAAACAGGGTGATAATAGCGCCCAAAATTCGCAGCAGTCCACTGGGATCACGAAAGCGGGCTTCGAAGAAAGTCGGCAGTGTGAGCGCATCGGTTTGCTCTGTATAAACCCGAAGCCGCTTGGCCACGAGCATCCAGTTCAACATGGTTCCGATAAACAGACCGATTGCGATCCAGCTCTGACTGATGCCGGCTACCAGAACGGCGCCCGGAAGTCCCATGAGTAGCCATCCGCTCATGTCGCTGGCCTGGGCAGACAGGGCGGTAACCCACTTCCCCATTTTGCGACCACCAAGAAGATAGTCCTCGATGTTATCGGTCTTCCGGTAGAAATAGATGCCGACAACCATAAGAAATACAAAATACACCGCAAAGGTGATCAGTTCCGCTGCATTGAACATAAGTTACCTCCATGATCAAGGTTTCCCTGAAACAACGGACGGTGTCAAGCTTCTGAAGCAACAGGAATTATTCTCTAAAACATGATAGAATTAGTAATAATTACATGGGTGGAGGAGAGGCTTATGAATAACAATATTATATCTCGAGTGCTGGCAGGAGCATTTGTGTTGATCCTGCTTGGCTTTTTTACAGGGTGCGAGGCTTTACTCGGTGACTTGATGAATGATGAAACACGTTCTGAAGTAACTACTGAGGATGTGATTGAGGATGTGACTGAGGATACTACTGATGAAACGACCGAGGGTACTACTGAGGACGTGACCGAGGAAACGACCGAGGACGAAACTGAGGATGAACCGCAGGGCATGGTTGAGGAGCTTCTTTATGCTGTGAACAACTACCGTGAGGAGAACTCGCTGCCTCCCCTGGAATTCCATGAGAGCCTGGAGGACGCTGCGCAGAACCACACCGATTATATGGTAGAAATTCAGGCGATTACCTACGACAGCCAATACAGCGATGGTCTGTTTCTCCAGGATTTAGGGACGGAATATGGAATTTCATACAGCTATGCGGTGGGGGAAACCGGTCACGGGTTTAATGATAATTTCCCGTTCTTTGATATTACGGTCGATTATATGAGCAATGACTATTTGCGCCCGGATGCAACTCATCACGCAGCAGCCAAGGCATACGGTGCTCGAGAACTGGAAAACGGTGGTTATTCCTACGGTTATTACATGACCTACATCCAGATCGATGCGACAGAGGACAGCGAGGAGGACTAACCCGATCGCTGCCTCTATCGTGGTTTTGTGCTTTACCAGTCGTAGTCGATCTTTGTCCAGTCAGTAGTGATGTCTATCTGCAGCTCAGCATTCTCTTCGATCAGAGTCTGACCAATATCAGGACTTAGAAAGAAGATCTCATTGTACTGGTAGTCATAGGGATCACCGTTGTCTATCTCTTCCTTGTACATGGCGACAACATAGAATTCACTATGCATACCTGAACGTACATCACCTTCCCATCCACTGTGATATCCGTCATTGTAATTCCGCCAGGCATATCCTAAATGGTTGAAGTTCTGCAGCTGATTACTGTTGTAAAAAAACAGGTCGTGAAAATCACCATCCCCAAGCAATTTGTCATCGACAAAACCCTCCGCTACACTCACTTGTACAGTGATTTCCACAGAGGGCTCAGGCATGAGTTCCATAATGGCAGCAATAAGTTCTTCAAGGGATATGTCCTGGATATTCACGATCGCAGCTCCACTATTGTCATATACAGCGGCCGAGAGAGTAAAACCGCTCAAGATATGGTCGAGCGCATCCAGAATCCCTTCAAGGTCCGGGATTTCAGCATCATCTGCTTCAAAAATTACCTCAAAATCCTCCAGTGTAGATGTGAAATCATTGTCATAGGCAATTGTCAGAATATATTTACCAGCCATATTATCGATGCCGTCCAGGGTGACTCCAAGTGTCACCAGAAATCCGCCGTCAAAACCAAGCGACAGCTCCATTTCGGAATCGTCATCACCAAGTTGATCGACTGCAACCAATGCACTGCCTGCCACTCCAGCCTGAATGCGCAGTATAAGGTCCTTAACTATGAGTGTTTGACCGAGCAAATCCAGATCGGCATTCCAATCGTTGTGTACCTGAGCATATAAAATACCATTCATCGCAATAGCCAGCTGATCCGTGGTCGTGCCATTATCTTCGTCCATCTTCAACAACTGAAGATTAGCAGCCGCTGTAAGTGCTGCATTTACAATTATATTTCTATCCCCGGTTTTATCAGTGAGAAAAAAATAGATGTCAGGGAGGTCCAGAAGAAACTGTTCTCCGAGGTACCAGGGCCGCTCGGATTCCTCTGATTCCATAAGCCCTATGAAATCCATTAGCGCTTCAAGCTCTGATGCATAGGCTATGAGCAGTTCATCTCCAACCCGATCCAGTTCCTGATCCATCGCGATATCTGTCTCGGTCATTGCAAAGATCGAAAGCATAAATGCCTGCAATATCCTTTCTAGATCATCATCTCCACTGACAAATGCTACACTGCTGTAATCCGAAAGATCAGACGGCACAATCGGATCAACAGCAAAAGCCGGACGCGATGGCACCGCCGGCTGCACCAGAAACGCGGGGTCCTCTTCATCATCAAGATCATCCAGTCCATCACCAGGCTGGTCGCCCTGAGAATCTCCATTTTCAACGCTTCCGGTTTCAGTATCCCCAACTTGCCCGTCACCACCCCCTGTTGTCGGATCTCCTTCAAAAATCCCTGTGTCACAGCCCATACCAACCAAAGCTACCGCCATCAACAACGCACACAGTACTGCCGCAGTACATACTCTTTGCCTTTTCATACCGCACCTCCTTGGTATATCAATCTCCACAATATAATATATCTCACTGTTGCTATTGATTCTGTATTACGCTATATATTTGTAAAAATTCATCACATAACTTAAGCTGTAATATATGGTCTCGTTCTGCTTATTCGACAAGGAAAACAACATCAAAATAACACAGGCCGTGTGCGTATTGATTTTCATATTCTCAGCCGCTGGAGCGTCCGGGCAAGAGCTATTGCGAACACAGTATCAGGATCTTCCACCTAAGTATTTCATGCAGGACGGTGAGATAGCTGGTGTATGTGTGGAGCTGATCACAGCTCTCAACGAGGAGTTCCGGGGAATTCAGATTGTACTGGCAGAGGGCGATGTTTTTACACCATGGACACGAATCCAGAATAATCTGCAACAGGGAACCATAGATGTATTTCTCGGAATGGCAAAAACCGATGACCGCCTGAAAGACTATATCTGGATCGACGTGCCAGTCTATACAGTGCGAAGAGTTTTCGCCCGGCAGCGCAATAGCGGTTTCATATATAGCGGGAAGTATAGCCTACATGGCCAACGTATCGCGACTACCCGCAGCTCAGCCTCAGCCGCCACATTGCTGGACATGGTTGAAAATCCGGACAGCATATACCTTGTAGACCAGCTTTCACAGGCCCTGCAGATGCTGGCAGCAGGTAGAGTGGATCTGGTATTTTTTCATACCCTGGGTATGGATCATGAAATCTCGGCTCTGGGGCTTTCGGAATATCTGGATATTGCCCCCGGCCATGTCGATACCTACAATCACTATATCGTCATGCAACCTGATACCTTGCCGTGGGTCGTCAGCGAAGTGACCAGGGCCATGCAGGCAATCAGAGAATCTTCAGTTCATAGCGCAATTCTGCAGGACTATGGGCTGGACTACTGATTTGTAAAATCCATACCATTAATAATAATACCTGGCACCTGCCCCGTCCTGCCTGCAGCAGTCCGGAGCACCGGGCTTTGCGGGGGTCCCGTCCGTCAGCCTTCGGCAGCCGGACCGTTCGGCCGCTCAGCGGCCGCCGCCCCTCCAATCCCTGGCGCTAAAATATCGGTATTACTTGACCCCTCACGTGCCCCACATACACTTTAAGTGTGTGGCCCGAGAGATAAGGAATAATCAAGTGAAAAATACCGATACAGACAGGGTTTTCGTATTCTCGAGAATTACCGCAGTCGTAGTTCTGGTGGCCGGGGGCATAATGTCTGCGGCTGTACTTTCTGTTTTCCCCCGCAGGGCGGGGGGCCTGAGTGAACTCATCAACATTGCTGTTATCCTGGAAGGTATGTTTGCAGCGCTTACCGGCATGACCCTGGTATTCGTTGCACTATGGCCGCAAAAAAAACTGCAAATCCTGCGTAATCTGCCTGGCAGGACCCTGATCATTTTTGTTTCTGGAGTCGGTCTTCTGTTGATTTATGCGGTGATCGACGTAGCGGAAGCCTTTGTGCTGATAAATCCGGATAGCGCACTGCAGGTGTTGGAAGAAGCAGCAAAACTTCTGGGGACAGCAGCCGTTTTCAGCGCAGTCACGCTCTGGATACGGGATGTGTCGCAAACCCGCGACCAGCTAATCCTTGGAGAGAGTCTCTTGAATCGCAGTGCAGCTGAACTTCAACATCTTTTCGAATTGTATCCAGATCCTACTTTGCTTATTGATCCAGAGACTGCACGACCTGTTCAATTCAACCCGAGCGCGTTTCAGCAGCTGGGATATACAGCTGAGGAGTTCACCAGACTGCGTATCGAAGACTTTGAAGCTCAAATGACTCCAGAGGAGATTGAGCAACACATCCGACACGCCCTTGAACATGGACGGGACGATTTTGAAACCCGTCACCGTTCTAAGGATGGAACGATAACCGACGTCCAGGTCTCAGTAATCCCGCTGTATATTAAAGGAACTGCACAACTCCTGGCTGTTTTTCGTGATATAAGCAGCTATAAGACAGCCATGCGTGAGCTTGAAGCGAGCGAAAAGCGCTTTGCGGATGTAGCGCTGGCAGCAGGAGAATATATCTGGGAGATCAACACCGAAGGGACCTACATTAGTGTAACCCCACCAGTGGAACCCCTTCTCGGGTATTCAGTAGAGCATATTATTGGCCGATCACCATTTGAGTTCATGCCTGACGAAGAAGCGAAGCGTATCCAGGAATTGCTGCGTGGCTACGCAGCAGACAAGAGCCCCTGGCAGGGAATGGAACATACCTCTTTGCGTTCCGACGGCACCCTGGTCTATCAGCGGGTTAGTGGGCTTCCGATTATCAGCGATACCGGCGAGCTGCTTGGTTTTCGCGGAACCGGCCGGGATATAACGGCAGAAAAAGATGCCGCTACCGCACAGAAAGTGCTTTCGGATCGCCTGGCCCTGGCCACTGAATCAGCTGGGCTCGGAATCTGGGATTACGATCTCATTACTGATCGCCTGGAATGGGATGAAGGGATGTTCTGCCTCTACGGTGTTGCCCCCGCTGACTTCGGCCATAGCTTCACGGACTGGACCCGTACCTTGTTGCCGGAATCGCAGGAACATGCTGTCAGCCAATTCCAGACCGCTGTTGCATCAGGTACTACATTCGAAATTGAAATTTCCATCCGGCGAGCTAATGACGGTCAGGTTCGGATCCTCCAGGGCCAGGCGCAGATTATTCGGAATGCTGCCGGAGAGGCAGTGCGTGTGGTAGGGGTAAACCGCGATATCACCGAGCAGGAAGAGAACAGGCGTCGTTTAGCCGCTGAAGAGGAAAAGTTCCGCACACTATTCGAACTCGCTCCGGTAGGTATCGCAATGAACGACTTTGAAACCGGTGAATTTCTCCGCTTAAACAACGCGGTTGCTGAACCAGCAGGCTATACCCGTGAGGAATTTGCAGCACTCAGCTATTGGGACGTGACCCCGGCAGAGTACATGGAAGAGGAGCAGGCACAGTTGGAATCCATGCAGCGAACCGGGCGCTACGGCCCCTTCCAGAAAGAATATATTCGCAAAGACGGAACCCGCTACCCTGTTCTGCTCCATGGTTTCAAGTTTTCAACACCCGAAGGCAGGGAGGTTATCTGGTCGATAATCCAGGACATTTCCGAGCAGCAAGCCGCGGACCTCGCCCTTCGTACGGCAAAAGAGCGTTTCGAGGGTATCTTCCAGCAAACAAGCAGCGGCGTTGCCGTCTATCGTCCCCTTGATGATGGTACCGACTTCATATTTGTCGATTACAACCCGGCGGCGGCGCGCATGGATCAGAAGGATCAGGACTCGGTAATCGGTCAACGCTTGACTGAGTGTTTCCCTGGCATACGTAACATGGGCCTGATTGAGGTACTCCAACGTGTAGCACGCAGCGGGCAACCGGAGCAACTGCCGCTGTCTGAGTATGAAGATGAAAAGATAACGGGCTGGCGTGAAAACCGCGTGTTTCGGCTTTCCTCCGGCGAAGTTGTTGCGGTGTACGATGATCTTACCGGCATTAAAAAAGCCCAGCAGGAGTCCGAGCGGGCACGCCGGGATGCCGAACATGCCAGTCAGGCTAAAAGTGAATTTCTGGCCAACATGAGCCACGAAATCCGCACTCCGATGAACGCTGTTATCGGTCTCAGCCAGTTGCTATTGCAGACCCAGCTGAACGACCGCCAAAAGGACCACGCCAACAAGGTTTACCGGTCGTCGCAAATGCTATTGGGTATAATTAATGACATCCTCGATTTTTCCAAGATTGAATCCGGTAAACTTGAGCTGGAGGAAAGGAACTTCTCCCTGAACGAAATTGTGGATCAAATGGCTACCCTCTTCGGCGAAACCACCTATGCCCGGCAACTGGAACTGCTGTTCGACATTCAGCCGGATATCCCCTTGTCATTAGTAGGAGACTCTCTGCGGCTTTCCCAGGTGCTGACCAACCTGCTCAGCAATGCCGCCAAGTTCACCGACCCAGGCGGTGTGGTCGAACTCAGCATACGTGCCGTTGCACCAGCGAGTAATGAACACATCAGCCTGAACTTCAGTGTGCACGACACTGGCATAGGCATGAGCACAGCAGAAGCCGATCGACTGTTCCAGCCATTCACCCAGGTCGACAGCTCTACTACACGACGCCATGGCGGCACCGGACTTGGTCTGGTAATCAGCCGACGGCTTGTGGAGAAGATGGGTGGTGAACTGACAGTAAAATCAGAGCCCGGAAAGGGCAGTACTTTCAGCTTTACCTTGACCCTTCCGGTCAATACAGAGGACTCAGGTGAAGTCGGGTGTCCGATAATGCATGGCGAACGCGTACTGGTTGTCGATGATCAGGAAGCCGCACGGCATGTAATATGCGATCTGCTCCACCACTGCGGATTTGTCACCGAGACAGCAGACAGTGGCCAGAAGGCTATAGATGCGGTAGTCGTTGCTGAGCAGAGTGGCAAGCCCTATGATTTCATTCTGATGGACTGGATGATGCCAAACGGTATGAACGGCTCCGAGACATGTGAGGAACTCGAGCGATTGCGGCGAATTGGTACGCTTAAGCATACTCGGCCACCGATTCTCATGGTAAGCGCATATCGAAAGGACGATATTTCCCTGCCTGAACAAGGACTGATCACAGACTTTCTCCCCAAGCCAGTCACCACCTCATCGCTTTACAACGCGCTCATGCGCGCTGAATCCGGCAATCCGGTTGCTCGAGAGCGATCTTCTTCGGTACACAAGCCTGTCCCGGCGCTGAACGATCGCAGCATCCTGCTGGTGGAGGATAATGAAACCAACCGGGAACTTGCCTGGTTCCTCCTGAACAGGACTGGAGCCCGTATTCGAACTGCAGAGAATGGAGCTGAGGCTATAGAGGCCGTACGCGAGGAAAGTCCTGACCTGATCCTCATGGATCTGCAAATGCCGATCATGGACGGTTTCGAGGCAAGCCGAACATTACGGAGTCAAGGCTACACTGGCCCGATCATCGCTCTCTCGGCGGCAGTAATGGAAAACGATCGACGGAAGGCTGATGAAGCAGGTATGAACACCCATATCGGCAAACCAATAGAAAGCGATCAGCTCTATGCCACACTGTCTGAGCATCTTGGCTCGGTCAAGGCGGCAGCACAAGCGGAACCAGAAGACACGCAAGTGCTACCGGAAAGGTTACCCGGCTTTGATCTTGCACGGGGTCGGCGGCAGCTTGGCGGCAATGAAGCCGTTTATGCCCGAGAACTCAAGTCTTTCGGCAAAAAACTACGCAGAGATTTTGAGCCGCTTCTCGAAAATTTGCGATCCGGGAACACCGAAGCAGCCCAGCCCCTTGCACACAGCCTGAAGGGTGCTGCAGGAACCCTGGCTGCGGTGGATCTGCAACACCTAGCCGGGCAGATTGATCATAATCTGACACAGGGCAACCACGTTGACAGCAATCTTATTGACGATATGGAGCAGGCCTTGTTCGCTGCAGAACATGTGCTGACCTCGCTTAAGAACTCCAGTGAGTTGCATGTTTCCGGCACAGCAGATGCCGTGGAGTCGCTGCGAAGCAAACTGAGCAAAAGCGAGCTGGTTGATGAATCAATTCTACAGGAGGCCCTTGCCTATCTTCGCAATCAAGGTATTAACTGTGATGAGCTCGAAAATCAAATTACACAAATGGAATTTGACGGAGCGCTTCACATCCTCGATACTATGGTATATACCGATGGCGGTGAAGAGTTATGACAATTGAAAAGCAACAACAGACTATTCTCATAGTCGATGACGAGACCAGTAACATACAAGCGCTGGGCAATCTGCTCAAGGACGAATACCGCATTCAGGTAGCCACCAGCGGAGAAAAGGCATTATCCATCGTGCAGGATGAATCTCAACCGCTTCCGGATATGATTCTGCTCGACATTCAAATGTCGGATATAGATGGCTACGAAGTGTGTCGGCAGTTGAAGGAAAGCTCGAGAACGGATGGAGTTGTCATTATTTTCGTTACCGCCCGCGACGCTGCGAGTGATGAAGAATTCGGCTTGAAACTTGGAGCGGTGGATTACATCACAAAGCCAATCAGTCCAGCCATTGTGCGGGCCCGCGTAGATACCCACATGAACCTCAAACGCAAGACAAATATGCTTGAGCGGTTTGCACTGCTTGACGGTCTGACCGGGATTCACAATCGTCGCTACTTTGATGAGCAGTTAGAGAAAGAGATCGCGCGAAGCCTACGGGGAGATCATCACCTCTCGGTGATCATGATGGATATTGACCACTTCAAGGATTTCAATGACAACTACGGTCACGGTGCCGGCGACAAATGTCTGCAAAGGGTTGCGCGCACATTGTCCGATAGTCTTCCCCGCCCCAGCGACACATTATGCCGCTATGGCGGTGAGGAATTCGTGGCCCTGCTTCCCGACAGTGACGCAAATAATGCCCGGGTAGTGGCCGACCGCCTGCGGAAATCTGTAGAGGATTTATCCATTCCACATGAGTACTCCACTGCAAGCCCGGTAGTCACCCTCAGTCTCGGCATTGCCTCTGTGGAATCAGCCGCGGAACAGAAAACCGGAGCAGAATTATTACTCAAGCGTGCCGATGCAGCACTTTATTCTGCCAAACGAGCGGGCCGTAACCGAGTCGTTTGAGTCTCTTCCCGCACATCTGTGGAATGTACGGCCGCCGCCCCTCCAATCCCAGGCGTAAAATTATCCTTGCCTTCGAATAAGCATTGCCATAGATTAAAAAGTGATGAACAAGAAAATTATTGTATATGGTGCAACTGGAGGAACCGGAGCTGAAACCGCTCGAAGACTTCATGCCGAAGGACACAGGCTTCATCTGGTAGCCCGGAATGAAGATCAGCTCAGCGAGCTGGCACATGAACTGGATGCAGGCTACACCCTTGGCGACGTCAGGGACAGCGAGCTTTTTTCCCGTGTTGCGGAGGAGGCCGGCGCAGTTGACGGACTCGTGTACGCTATCGGTACAATCAGGCTCCGTTCGCTCAGCCGTTTCACAGCTGAGGATTTTATCGAGGACTTCACTATTAATGCAGCAGCCGCAGCGCTCGCTGTACAGGCTGTACTGCCGACACTGAAAAAAAGCAAAGCGGATCCCTCCATCGTTTTCTACTCGAGTGTCGCAGCTCAACAGGGTTTTGCGATGCACAGTTCCATCGGTATGGCCAAAGGAGCTGTGAGCGGTCTTACCGTATCACTTGCAGCCGAGCTGGCTCCCGGTATCCGCGTCAATGCGATTGCTCCTTCACTTACACGAACACCACTGGCCAGCGGCATGCTGTCCAATGAAAAGCTCGCGGAGTCTATCGCCTCAGCACACCCTCTCAGACGTTTAGGTGAGACAGGCGATATAGCTGCCGCAAGCGTATTTCTTCTTTCCGAAAAGGCCAGCTGGATCACCGGTCAGATAATCGGTGTAGACGGAGGCCGCTCAACACTGCGGACAGGCGCATGAATCGACCTGCAAGCGTACTGATTGTCGGCGCCGGTCTCTCCGGCCTGAGCGCTGCAGATATCCTCACACAGGAGGGCATCAAAGTTTGTGTGCTTGAAAAAAGCCGCGGTGTCGGCGGCAGGATGGCAACAAGAAGAATCGGCGATGCCATATTTGATCACGGCGCCCAGTTTATGACAGTTCGTGATAATGCCTTTGCCCAGGCGATTGCAGGCTGGAGTCAGGCAGGATCTGTCAAGGAATGGTTCAGCTCCACAGGCACAGGGGGAACGCACACCCGGTACCGTGGAAACCCATCAATGACCGCTATCGCACGTACATTATCACAATCAATGGACGTACAGCTGTCAACACGCGTGGTCAGCCTGTCTCCCGATCCTTCTCCCCATCTATCTCCTCATAATAAAGCCGGATGGCGTGCGGTAAAGGAATCCGGTGAGACCATAGTCGCCGATGCAGTTATTCTTACATCCCCGGTCCCGCAATCGCTTGCCTTGCTGGACGCCGGACTCACGGCCCTGCCTCGGAACATCCGACAGGAGCTGGAAGACATCTTCTACGAGTCCTGCATTGCGGTCATGGCAGTACTCGAAGAAAAAAGCAGGCTGCCGGAGCAGGGCTGGCTGGTACCGACTGAAGGCCCCATTGCCTGGATAGCAGATAATCAGTCCAAGGGAATTTCCCCGGTACCGGCTGTTACAATTCATGCGAAAGCAGGATTCAGTGAAACACACTGGGAAGATGACCGACAGAAGACCGGTGAATATCTTCTCTCGGCAGCCCGGCAGTGGCTCGGCTGCGGGGTACGTGATTTCCAGGTACACGGCTGGCGCTACAGCAAACCGGTGGGAGTACGCACACAGCAATGTCTCGGCATCGGCCCCCAGCCGGGCAGCGACGGAGGGTCATTACCGCCGCTGGTTTTCGCCGGTGACGCCTTTGGCAGATCACGGGTAGAGGGCGCATTCCTCTCCGGCCGCGCTGCCGCCGCATATCTTATCGCAAGATTATGATGTTGACGTTTTCTTGCTGTTCACAAAGGCTGCCATTACGGGCTTCGGGCTCCGGTCTTCGTAAAAGAAACCCCAGTGTTTTTCCGGTTCATCCGGATTCTCCGAGCCCTTCCAGGGTTCGTCAAAGGCTTCGAACATGAAGACCGGCACAGCAGATGCCCTGCTCCAGGCTGCGAGTTCGCTGCAATACCTGGACTGATGCCTGGCACTTGCACCTTCGGGCTTGATTCCCCGTCCATCAGATCTGGTTGTCCAGCCGGCTTCGGTAATAATGACCGGCTTGTCCGGATACAGCTCCGCTACCGTTTCATAATCCTGCTTTGTCATTTCCATGGCTGTATCCAGGGGTTCGTTGAGCCAGGCTGGGTAGGTATGAATGCTGATAAAATCCAGCAGCGGCACGAGAGAGCTGATCTTGTCGTGCCAGGGTATATTATTCTCGCATAAAGTAACCGGCCGGGACTGTTTTTCACGTAATTCCTGCAGATACATTGCTACCCGAGGGACCGGAACCAGACCGTCGGTCCAGTCTACCGTTGCTTCATTGCCACCGGATACAGCAAAAATGTACTCTCCGTACTCATTTGACAACTGAATTGCCCGCTGTACCTGCGCTTCATTGTATCGGCGGTTCTCTTCCAGCTGTTCGGTGCTTACCGGGTGGCCCCAGGGACAATCAGGGTTATTAACCTCAGCGTGAAGATCAACACCAAGCATGACCCTCATATCCGGATATTCATTTTTGATCACTTCCAGGGTCAGTTCAGCATGGCGGCTGCAGTCATAAATCCGGATACAATTCCAGTATTCCTTGATTATCCCAAGGTCCTCTTTTATCTGCTGATAATCAGGGTATATCCCGTGCACAGGGCTCTGACCCTTGCGGTAGCCTGAATAGCAGATTGCATCCAGCACACGGGTTCCGGTTATTTGTTCAATTCTGTCGCTTACAGTCACAATTTCTCCTTGCTGCACGGCAGCCGATACCCCATGCAATTTTCTCTATATACCTCATAAAATATCAGACTTAAGGGAATGTTTCCAGCTGCCATAAACATGCAAACAGGTTCACATGAATCGAATAATATTTGTTGACATCAGCAGCGCCATGGCATATATTTACTGCATAGTGAATGAATGATTCATTCATTCACGGAGGTGCTGTCATGAATTATGCGAAACAATTTTTTATCAACAGAGATTTCGGCTTGTTATTTGCCGGCCGCCTGATTTCCCAGGTGGGCGATGGTATTCATTATTTTGCAATGTCCTGGCTGATTCTGGATCTAACAGGATCCGGTGCTGCTTTGGGAACCCTGCTGATACTAGCCTCATTGCCCGGTCTGCTTTTAAGTCCCTTCACCGGGGTTCTCTCTGACATTCTCGATCGGAAAAAAATCGTTCTCTCCATGGATATACTCAGAGGACTTATTCAGCTCAGCCTTGCAATTGCATATATGCACAACATGTTGAGCCTGCCGCTGCTGTATAGCGCTACCGTAATCCTCAGTATTTCCGGGGCTCTGTTCAACCCGGCAATCAGCGCCACCGTGCCTTCGCTGGTAAAAAAAGAGGATCTGGTGCGAGCCAATGCCAGGGATTCATTTTCCTTCAGTGCAACTGGCATTGTCGGTCCCTTAGCCGGCGCATTTCTGCTTGGGGCCTTCGGTTACGGCATAGTGTTCCTTATTAATGGAATTAGTTTCCTGGCATCTGCACTTTCAGAACTGTTTATTCGATTTCCCGAACAGAAAAAGACATACAATGCCGCTGCACTGACACAGTCTGATCAACAGCAAAGGCCGGTAACACAATTCCTCCAAAGCTTGAAAGAAGGCGTTTCATTCCTCTGGAATAATCCTGGACTGAGAATTATTGTGATTGGCGGAATCATGCTCAATGCCCTGCTGAACCCCGTCTTTGCAGTGCTTTTTCCTTTTTTCGGCAAGGAAGTACTGGGATTGAGCGCCCAGGCCTATGGCTTCAGCCAATCCGTACTGCCCATTGGTGCAGTACTGGGTGCAGTTTGTGTGAGTGCTATTGCAGTAAAAGTTTCCAGAGTACGACTGGTTGTTGCCAGCGTCATTATCCAGGGATTATTGATTGCCAGTCTTGGTATTGCAGCGCTGCCGATAGTATATACCCAGCTGCCTGGCTACGGCCGCTTGCTGGGCTTTGCATCTCCTCTTCTCTTCCTGGGATTCTTCAATGTGCTGGTAGGTGTCCCGATCAATGTGATGATGCAGGAACTGGTACCAGATGAATACCGCGGCAGGGTTTTTTCCCTGTTCGGAAGCAGCATGAACATGATCGCCCCACTCGCAATGGGTATATTCGGAGTCATGCTGGACTTCATCCCGATTCATTTCTTTTTCTTTCTATGCGGACTGGCAGCCGCAGCTATTGCAATTGGAATCAATCGCTCAAAAGCATTGCATGCCATATTTTCTGAATCGCAGGCTGATTTTCCCGGCGAAGTAATTCAGTCTGCAGGCTGATTGGTATATAATAGGAAGTGGAAGGCACACATGACAAACAACCAGCTCGAACAGGTATACACAGCAGCCAGCACCCTCTTTATAAACCAGGGCTATGGACCTACCCAGGTATCACAGATTGCGAATAAAGCAGGAATCGCTACCGGTTCCATGTACAAGCTTTTTTCCGGAAAAAAGGCTCTGCTGCACTTTGTACTGCTGAGGACCTTCGATCCCCATAGATTCAGTGAAATAGGACAGGATCCCTTCAGGGAGGTTTCCTCACAGGAACTTGAGGGTTACCTGAAGAGAATTATCGAGTCTTTGTTCAATGACTGCCAGGCATCAGCAACATTTCCATCGCTCTTGTCGAATATATTCGACTATGCATCCCGGTATCAGGTTGCCTTCAACATTGTAAACTGGAACGGTGTAGAATTTCCTGAACTTGCAGCTGCATACAATGAAGCTATAGCGAGACTATACAGCCTACTGGAAAGCAGACTGAAGGACTTTATCAACAGCGGACATATTCGCCCCGTGGAGCATCCACGGCTGCATATCCACAATATTCTTGAAAACATTACCTGGTGGGCAATGTTATTGCCCTACCAGGAAGCAGATATCCGAATACCAGAAGAAAGAGCCAAAGAAATTGCTCTGGATGTGCTTATCCACGGCTACATACAGAGTCCGCAATAACATATGCCAGAAACTGCTGCTCTGCTGCAAGCTCCAGATCGATATGACCAGAAACAATTGAGCATTCCGGCTGCTGATTGAATTCATCTGCCAGCACAACAGGACTGATTTTCGAGGTATCATTAAATCCAAGATGCTGCACCGGGATTCTCAGATTCTGCCGGCTTGTACAGCGGTTGAGGACATGCACCAGTGCGCGGTTTTCGAAAAATCGGCACAGGACCAGCAAGCCCCCATCGGCATAAAGACAGGTCAATGCCCCCTCATGCAAAAGAGGTTCTTCCCGCTTCAGCTTGTTGAGTCTCTGAAAAACCTGATATCGTGCATTATCGGTCCTGGCCGCATCCCATTGCATCGGATACCGACAGCCCTCGGTTGTGCTAAGCCAACCGGGGATCTCCTGTTCATCACCATAATAAATGGAAAACGTACCGGGAAGCATATACATAGCAGCAATAATACCTGCATATAATGAGAGAGATGGTGCATGAGGATGATTATGCACCCTCCAGATATCATGTGAATCCAGAAGATTATACTGCTGCCACATCATCTGGTTAGGGATGCGGAAAAAAACCTGCTTCATCTGTTCCCAAACATCACCTGCATCCAGAGGCTTCAGCATGTGATCCGGGGCTGAGTCCACCATCATAAAGCGATCAGCAAAGCCGAGAAATCTCCGTAAAGGCCTCCCGGATCCCAGATAATTCATTACTCCATCCCATTCATCACCACGCAGAAAATCAAGCGAATCTTCCCAGTGCTCACCGAGAATATAGGCGTCCGGATTCACATCCTTGACCTGTTTTCTTACCTGCTGCCAGACCTCATGACACCGATAATCCTTTGCATAGTTTCCGGTATGTCCAGCGACATCGAAACGCCAGCCATCTATACCGAATGGTTCTTTGAGATAGTGACGTACCAGGGAGTTTTCAGCTCCATAAAAAACCTGCTGGACATCCGGGTTGGAGTGATTCAGCTGAGGAAGGTCACTAACCCCTTCCCAGCCGATGGTGTTTCCCTGTTCGTTTCGATAGTAGTAGGAATATTCCTGTGAATCAGGGTTCTCATCTCCCTTGATCATCCATACATGATCACTGCCGGTATGATTAATGCTTACATCAATTATGATCCTGAATCCCCGGGTATGTGCAGTGCGTATCAAATTGGCCAAAGCCTGATTTCCGCCGAGGTGAGGATCAACATTAAAATAATCCGTGCAGTCATAACGATGATTGGTTTTGGCAGTAAATACAGGATTAAGGTAGAGTGCGTTCACACCTAATTCCTGCAGGTAATCCAGTTTCTGCTCAATGCCTTTCAGATCACCGCCGTAAAAATCGAGACAGCCTGCATCCTCGTACTCACGAGGAGCTTCATGCCATTCTGCCTTCAGGCTGGTAAAACCATGAAAATCAAATTCACCGGTCCTGACTGCCCACCCCGGTTCTCCCTGGCTGAATCGATCAGGAAGAATCTGATAGAACACTGATGACCGGACCCATGCCGGCAGGCAGGTATCGGTGAGCAGGACAAAATTATAATCATCATTCTGATGATACAGCGTATTACCGCGGCGAGTGTGAAACACACACTGATCACCTATCTGGAATACAAATGAATAGGAGAGCTGCTTCTGCTGAAGCTGCAGCTCCAGGGCGTAATAATCAAAACCGAATCGTGATTCCAGAAACCTCATTGGAAGGAATTTCTCATGTCCGTCAATGTGCAAACGGCAGCCTACGCCGCTGATCTCTGCGCCAGGCAAACAGCGGACTTTAATCTGAACGTTCTCACCGATGCGAGGAAGCTCGGGAACGACGAATTCGGAATTGACCTCCGAGCGAATACTCTGCGCCCAGATTGTGTGTAAAAAGCTCATGTATATATCCTTTTTTTGTGTCAGCCTTTGACTGCACCCCTGGTTAAGCCGCTGACAATACTGTCCTGCAGTGCAAGATAGAGAATCACCACCGGGACACTTGCAATCAGACTGCCGGCTGCAAAAACACCCCATCGCTGTACCAGCGGATCCGAGATATATAAGTACAGCCCCACCATAAGGGTGTAGTTCTCATTGCTCCTCATAAAAATACTTGCCATGACAAATTCTCCGAAGGTACCGATAAAGACCAGCAGGCCAATGACTGCCATAATTGGACGGGCCAGGGGAAGCGTGAGATAAACAAATGTCTGAAGATAACTAGCCCCTTCCACATGGGCTGATTCATCGATCTCAATCGGAATCGAGTCAAAGAATCCCTTCATGAACCAGATATTGATTCCCATCTGCCCACCCAGATACACCAGAATCAAACCTCCGAATGTATTGAGTCCCAACATCGGGATATATGCACCGAGAATCTGCAGCAGAAGAAAAAGTGCAACCATGGTCAACATGGGAGGAAATACCTGGACCAACAGTATTGTCATTAGCAGTTGACGGCGGAATTTGAACCTGAACCGGCTGAATGCATACGCACTAATCCCCGTAAGGAATACTGCAAGCACAGCGGTAACTGATGACACCAGCAGTGAATTCAGAATCCAGCGGTAAAACAAGCCTCCCCCAGCCTGAGAAAGATTCCTGAAATTACTCAAGTCTGCGTTGGGGGGAATAAGACTGCCGCTGTACAGGCTTCCGCTTGGATTGAAAGCAGCAGAGACAATCCATATTACGGGAAAAACAGCAAAGACCAGCGCAACTGACAGAAAGGCATATTGAGCCGTTCTGAACGGTTTTGGAAAACGAAAGGCTTTAATTGTCATGTTCACCCTCCCATACCCTGGTTTTACTCAGGTTGAACATTGTTACTACAGTCAGCATGAAAAAGATAACGACCGTAATGGCTGCAGCAAATCCGTAGTCGCTGCCGCGGAGACCTTCGAAGGCCAGGCGATATGTATAGCTAATAAGGATATCTGTGTGTCCAGCAGGTGTCGTTGCACCAGCGATCGGCGGTCCCCCACCATTAAAAAGATAGATCACATTGAAATTATTCAGATTCATGGTGAATGTAGCCACCAGAACCGGTCCGACCGCGCGCAACAAGAGCGGCATGGTGATATTCTGCAGCCTGGTAAAACCTGAGGCTCCATCCACCTGAGCCGCCTCATACAGTTCCCGGGGAATTGCCTGCAGGGCACCACTGCATATCAACAGCATATAGGGATAGCCCAGCCAGAGGTTGATCACTATGACAGCAATACGCGCAGCCATTGGATCGGCAAACCAGGCAGGGACATCTGTTGAAAACAATCGAATAATCTCATTGATGACACCGAAATGCGGATTCAGCAGACCTCTCCATATAAGAATCCCGATTACGCCTGGAATAGCCTGTGGCAGAATCAGCGCTGATCTCACAAGTTTCTTCCCGGGAAAATTCATGGATTCCAGATTCAGGGCGAGAGAGAAACCAAGCAGGAATGTAAGCCCGGTGGAAAAGAGGGAGAAAACAAAGGTCCAGGTAAATATTTCCAGGAATGGACCCCGGATCGCCCGATTGGTGAAGAGACGGCGGTAGTTGCTGAATCCAGTAAAAGTCTGGAACCCAGGTCGCAGATGCTGATTCTCTGCACTGGAAAACAGACCTGTCCGGTCGTTTTGATAGTAGACGATTCCAGTCTGCTGATCGATCATCGCAGGAACATTCCGGTCATAGCGATAACGCTGCTCCAGCTGGGTAGCAACCCGGGATGTCTGCAGCCGCACAGGAGCATCGGAATCACCGAAGAACAGTGATTGCAGCTCCGGAAGCCGCCCGACCACCTGCTGAAACGCAACCTTTTCATACCCACGGATTGAGTCCGGTAATTCCACCTGATATTCCAGCGGCTCCATTGTTCCCGACGTATCAGCAAAGAACTGCTGTCCATCATATTCAAGAATCAGAGCCCACTGCGGCTCCTTCAGGTACGCTGTCCAGCTGTACTCAGGACTGTCATCCGGAGCATACAAGCGGGATTCAAATAATTGAACTACCTGGCGAAGTGTGAGTAGATGACCGTCACGATAGTTGGTCAGCGAACTGTATACCGTAAAAAACATTGGATACACAGCCATGAGTATCAAGAGAAAAAATCCAGGCCCCAGCCATCTGAACGGCATTAGATCACGGCGTATCAGAATCAAACCGGTGCCTGAAAACAGGGTAAAAAAGACCCCTGCCAGGATCCAGTAGCCATCCCGAATCATTTGCCAGGAAAATCCAGCCGCGAGAAGGATTATTATAATGAGTACCGGGATTCGAAGAAGAATCCCGGATTTACCCCATGATGTACGTTTGGAAATATACATGGGTAATTTCTTTTTACTGTTCTATTGCATTTCTGATCTGGGCAGCTGCATTACTGAATGCCTTGTCGCCGTCCAGCCTACCCTGAGTAATCAGGACAATAGCATCATCGAATGCACTCCAGACAGCTGACATAGCCGGTATAGCAGGCATTGGAATTCCCTGCTCTCCTGCTGCAGCAAAAGCACTCACATACTCATCCTGGATTGCACTGCGTACCGGTATAAAAGCTGATGGTCTGGGATCATTGCTGAATATTGCCTGCATCGCCTGTTCAGTCGCAATATATTCACTCAGAAAAGTCTGAGCCAACAGCTTGTTTTCACTGAAAGCACTCACCATAAATCCCTGAACTCCCAGAAATGGCCTGCCTGCAGCATGCTCATCCGGAATCGCAGACACCTCGAAAGGAACACCAGATGCAACCAGACGCTCGATTGCCCATGGACCTGTAATAATAAGGGCAGCTTCAGCACGCTCGAACATTCCATGCATGGCGTCATAATCGATATCTGAAAGCAGATCTCCGCTTTTCTGCATCTGCATGAGCCATTCTGCAGCAGCAAGACCGCCTGAAGAATCAATACCAACATCATCAGCATTAAAACCACTCTCATCAAGTCCGAAAATATACCCGCCGAAAGCTGTAAGGATTGGGTGAAAATGATAAGGATCGCCTGTCTGACGGACAAAACCTGAACGCACAGCCCCTTCCTGACGCAGCCGTCTCGCTATTTCAGTCAATTCCGTGAATGTAGCAGGGGCCTCTGGTACCAACTCGGTATTCCGAACGAGCGCCACATTATCTGTCGCATAGGGCATTCCGTATAAAACGCCGTCATATGTAAAACCAGTCACAGCCGCATCCAGAAACAATGACTGCTTGTCACCCAGGGCTACCGGCTCAAGCAGCCCGTTTTCTACAAGCTCTCCCAGCCAGTCATGAGCTCCGATCAGAACATCTGGTCCCTCTCCAGCTGGTCCTGCGATTTTCAGCTGATCCCGGATATCTCCAAATCCCATGGTCTGAATTTGTACCCGAACGCGGTATTCCGCTTCAAACTCTGCAGCAAGTGGACGGATAGACTCCGTTCTTGCCTCATCTGCCCACACGGTAAGCGTTGGCATACTTTCCGACCTGGCGCCCCTGTCCTGCTGCCCCCCTGGAAAAAGAAACGCGGTACCAATCAAACCCATCAATAATACAAGTATTGATTTTTTCATATGAACCTCCTCGGTTATGTGTTGTACAGACTGTACAACACCATTAAATAATGGTAGCTTGAGTTTGTCAAGTAAATACTTTACAAATTGTTCAGGGGGATATATGGAACTGATTGAATCAATGATGCGCCTGCAGTTCTCTCACATGGAAGCGCGGGTATATATCTGCCTCACACAGTACGGACAGCAAAACGGATCGCAGATAGCCAAGGAACTGAATGCATCGCGATCCTCCGTGTACGCGGCCCTTGGAAACCTGCATGAACGTGGAGCAGTCTTTATGCTTCCGGGAGATCCAACGGAATATAAAGCAGAAAACTATGAACATTTATTTGACCAGCTGCAGCAGGACTATACCCATACTATTCACAACGTCAAGGAAGAACTGGCAAAAAAGCAGAATCATGATGTTGCTGACCAGTACTGGAATATTGAAGGCCACAGTAACTGTATACAGAAGGCGTGCAGCCTTATCTCGTCAGCAGAAACAGAAATATTTCTTCATACAAATCTGCCATTCACGGTTTTCAAGCAGGAAATCAAGCAGGCCCTCGACAGAGGCGTAAGAATAATAGCCTTCAGTTTTATTCCGGTAGACTTAGAGGGCATTGAAGGCATTGAATTATATTACGATGACAAATTCGGAATCGCACCCTCAGCGGACAAGCGACTCATGCTCGCTGTCGACCTAGATCGGGTGCTGCTGGCCGGAGGCCGGGAGAACTCGGGTTTTCTGGGCACATACAGCCACAACAACCTGCTTGTTGCGATTATAGCAGAGCACATTCATCATGATATCTATCTGTACAAACTGGAGCAGAAACTCGGCGCCAACCTGATCGATGACTCAATCAAAATGCACTCCTTACTCGAGAACAACTTCCTTTCCTGGCTGAATCAGCAGGAACGGGGGAAATAATCTTTCTACGCAGTGGCAAGGTCACGAATTACCTCGATTAAAAAAGTCGAATCATTTTGAAATAATGCTTGAAAGTGCGTGTTCATAAGTTCCAGCATTCCTGAAATTGAGGCGCTAATTCCATCATAACCCTGAAAGCATGCAGAAAACTCTGCACGCCAATCTGGATAACGCTCTTCAAAACGCCGCTCAAGACCATAGGGATCAGTGCTTGGAGCAGACCTATTGCCTTTGGTAATGGTAATCAGTTCAAGAAGCAATTTCCGACACTCCTGATGAATATATGTCATTGCTGAAAGATGCTCTCCCCGGTGATATTTAGTAGCTGCGATAAATAAATTACACAATATCTCCTGGATTAACCATTCGGGATTCCGGAACATGGTCTCATCGAAAGATTTTCCAGGAATTACTACCGGCGAGCAATCCGGAGCAGTCCAGATTGCCCGCCCTCCAGCATAATCAAGACTCGCAAGCGCTTGAGGGGTCTGAATTGCCAGTTCACAAAACAGTCCGTCATCAAACATTAACCGCCAGCAATCAGGATAGTATTTAAATTTCCATGAGATTGGAAACACGCTGTCAAGCCACTCGATAGAGTGGTAGAATTTATCCGCTGCGGCCGGATCTACGAGCACAATCAAATCAAGATCAGAATATCCATCGACCCGCTCGGGTGACAGGCCGAATGAACCAGTTGCAATTACCTGCATAATGCCTGCCTGCTTCGCTGCCTCCCGGGAAATGGCCTCAACTCGTTCCTCGAGTACGCTGGTTTCGAGGGGTAATTTCATACCGGGATCCTGACCTTCCACACAGGTACCGTTGAACCTGGAAGAGGGTTTTCCGCTGCAGTCGGAGTGTACGTTTCACCATTCAATCGAATGGCTGACCTTTCTCCAAATACATACAAATCATACTCCCCCGTCTGTGGTTTCTGGCACTCCGTCTGTATCTCCAACTGCCCGGATCTTGAACAGACTGTCCAACGAAGCGATTCATCATTAAGCATATACCCCCAGCCATCTGAATCATCAAATACATACTCACTGATTTCAGATTGCTGCCAGTCAGTTTCCTGCTTGCCTGGATATATTAGAAATGACGGACTCCTGAGATCCACCTGATCACTGGAATTGATTGTCTCATCCCAGCCCTGGATCGGGATTACTGCTCCAGCTTTTATAAATACCGGAAATGGGTGTTCCAAAAGATTGATTGCACTGATCTGGCCGCTGCGTATTTGCTGGTGGGTAAACAGTCCAGCCCATTCCCCGGAGGGAAATACCACATTTCTGGATTTCTGACCCTCTTCAAGCTTTGGAGCCTGAAAGATCTGCGGCCCGATATAATATTGATCACTGCAGGTACGCGTTGCCTCACTCCACTCATGATACAGCATCGGACGAACAATAGATTCACCCTTGCTTGAATACTTTATCATCTGCTGATACAGGTACGGCAGCAAGGAATATCGAGCGCGTATAGCCTGTGTAATTCGTCCGAGGGATGCCTCATTAAAACGCCATGGTTCCTGAGGTTTTGTATCGGCAGCACTATGATTGCGGAAAATGGGCAATAAAAAGCTTGCACGGTGCCAATCTACCGCTAGTTCATCGGTACAATCTCCCCCGAACCCCCCAACATCCATACCAACCATCGGCATTCCGGAAAGAGAAAGACTTAATATCATTTCGATCCCTTTATTCAGGTGGTGGTAATTTGACATGCTGTCTCCGGTCCAGAGCGCACCCCATCGGGAAGATCCCAGAGACCCGCTTCTTGAGAGAACAAAAGGCCGCTTCCCGGGATCAGCTTTCCGCAAACCCTCCGATGTTGCCCGCGTCATATCCCTGGCGTAATCGTTACGATAAGCCTCATGAGGATACTGACCATGATTGAACCGCATATCATCTACGCACGAGGCTCCAGTGCTGGGATCGTTCATGTCGACCCAGAATCCGGAAAACCCCTGTAAAGCCAGTGCAGCCGATTCTCTTGCCCACCACGTTCTGGTTTTGTCCAGACTGAAATCAGGAAAATAACTTGCCCCAGGCCATACAAATCCTGTGTATTCCGTACCTGCAGAATTCTGACAGAACAGCTCATTCTCCATTGCCTCATTCACGAGTGAATTGCCATCTTCACGCTTCATTCCAGGATCGAGAATCGGAACTACCCGACGGCCATTCCGATATAACTCTGCCAGCCTGCTCTCAATATTATCAAAGCCAAAATGATTAAGCGTGAAAACCCGGTACTCATGCATATAGTCGATATCCAGCCAGAGGCCATCACAAGGTATATGCAGATTACTGAACTCCTCGGATAAATCTTCCAACTCAGCCAATGATGAGTACCCCCATCTTGACTGATGATACCCCAATGCCCACAATGGAAAGCGCTGAGGAAGGCCTGCTATCCGATTGACTTTAGGAATGAGGCTTGCCATATCTTCTGCAGCAGCAATAATACATTGAGCCATTCCCACACAGGATCCATCAGCTCGTTTTACCGCCGTTGATCCTTTCGATCCGAGATAAAAGAAATCAAGATCTGCTCCAGAATCCTGCACACCTTCTATAACCTGCTTTGCTCCGGTATCCATAAATGCAGGGTAGGAACCCGGCAGAATTATTGCCAGCCAATGCCCATTCGCATTCAGAATCAGCACAGGAAAGCTTGCATACATTGGATCTGTAGTCCCAAACTCAACATCCTGAGCGGCAAAATCAGCCCAGACATCGGTGTTCCAGAACCTCGTTCTGACCTGACTTTTCTCAAACCCGATATTTTTCTCTCCCATCCCATAAAATCCGCCTACACCCTGTAGTGAAAAACTCAACAGCCATTTTTCACCTGATACGCCAAAAGGCATAGCGGGATGAGAAACCAGCACCTGAGTTCCTGAAGAATGGTGAAGCGAAAATCCTCTGTCAGAGATTTCAGCTGTGTATAGGGATTCCTTATTTTGTATCTGATAATCGCTATGCACATTAGGCCGAGGCAAAGAACCCAATATGGAATCTAAAATCGGAGGTTCATTATCGCATGTAGGATAAGAAATCAGGAAAACATCCGGCCCGAATTCAGGCAGAGGGTTTACCCCTGCCCGATCCGTAGACACAAAATTAAAAGGATGGTCTATCTTATGAAAATACACGTTTTACCTTCCTTATTTTAAAGTAACTTCTGCTGCGAGCCGGAAATCTGGAATCACCAGTGCATCAGCGCCGTTGGAATGTTGATTTCTTCCAGTCTCATACACATATACCGGTACTCTTGAGCGCTCAGCACTGGCCTGAATAGTGCAAGGACCCAGAATCTTTTCTCCAGTCCAGAAATCACTCCACTCTCCCTCCGGTAGATAAACCTTGCGCAGGGTCTGCCCTTCTTCCAGAATTGGCGCCACAAGTAAATAACGGCCCAACATATAACTATCTTCATTCTGCCAGGCGGTTTTATCCGTATGCCATCGGAAAAACAGCGGCTGCATAAGGACCGTCTGTTCTTGAACTGCCCATTTTGCTTCCTGGATAAGATAGGGTTTCAGTGCCATCCTCAGATGTGCAAGGAATCGGTATTCCGGTACGACATTCGAGTCTTTCCAGTACTCTCCAATGTTCCAGGGTGTCCGATCGACCAAAGGACTGCGGTGATCATTATATTCCGAGTGGTACTGCATGAGTGGTGAGAAAACCGCTGCCGCCGCACTGCGTAAATAGAGCTCAGGGCTCGGTAGAGGGCCCGTAAATCCGCCGATATCCCATCCAATAAAGGAAATTCCGGACAGATTGGCATTCAGCATTGCCCGTATTGTTCCCCTATAGGCATCCCAGGTTGAATCCTGGTCTCCTGACCAATGCATTGGAGTTTTATGCGCACCCCGATACCCTGCCCGACTGAAAATAATCCTCTGGGTATCATCTGGAGGCGTATTCCTTATAAATTCGGTATAGCTGTCAAGATACTCCTTCGGGAAGGTGTTTATTTTGGTATCTCCAAATCCGCCTGAGGGTGCAGATACTTCGTATCCCCAAAGATGCTCTCCTCCGTCAGTTTTAAATCCATCAACCCCCATCTCTTCCAGCAGATATCGGCGATTTCTGAACCACCAGGCTCTTGTTTCCTGTCGAGAGAAATCCGGTAGAAAGCTTGAGCGAAACCATCCGGGCCGCACTGTATACGCAGAACCATCCGCTTCCTTGAACACCAGATCATTCTCGACGACGTATTCCCGGTCGCAATCATGCTGGGGATGCTGTGCGGAATCCTCGTGAAATTTCACCACCGGTATTTGCCAGAGCACGAGCTTTATATCATGACTATGGAGTTCATCTATCATTGCCTTGGGATCCGGCCACAATCCTTCGCGGGAAAATTGATAGTCCGCAAGTTTCGGAGCCTTTTCGGGTGATCGTTGCGAGGC
Organism: Spirochaeta dissipatitropha; assembly: GCF_054657935.1. NCBI lineage: Bacteria > Pseudomonadati > Spirochaetota > Spirochaetia > Spirochaetales > Spirochaetaceae > Spirochaeta > Spirochaeta dissipatitropha. The sequence goes on from NZ_BAAHXT010000009.1 coordinate 108,747, forward strand.
TCGGGAATCGTTCCACTGATAAAAGCTGGTCTCATCACTCCAGGCCTCAATTACCAGCACCTCAGCCGGAATATCCAATTCACGGGTTTTTTGCACAACCTCCATGACCCTTGCCTGACTATTCCATTCATTCCCACTCATCCATGGTCCGAATACCCAATCAGGGGGTAATTCGGGCTTTCCTTCGAAATGAAAATAAGCCTTCAAAATACGTTCTGGATTTCCGGTCAGGAACATCATCGATATCTGTTTATCAGTCTCTGCCTCGATTCGCAGTCTATCTTTTTGTTGTGCTGCCAGATCAAAATCGATAGTTCTGTCAGTGTCAATCAATAGTCCCCAGCCCGTATTCGTGAAGAAAAACGGTACCGGCATATAGGTTTTAAGTTTCTGATTTTTATATTGTTCAAATACACGGTTCGATAGAATCTGACCGCGCTGATTGAGACGATTATAACGCTCTCCAAATCCATAAAAACTCTCATGATCCAAGCTGGTGATATCCAGTGAAAATGTAAAAAGTCGCCTGTCATCCGGGGTATAGTAGCTGTTCGCCTCTATTGATCCCTGCTGTTCAATACGTGCACCGGTTTTTTCATCCATAAAGGTGAAGCTGAAAGGCTTTTTAGAAAGAACTAGTTTTGAGTCCTGGTACTCTGCAATAACTGCATGAACACCATCAATGCGCTCCTCCCGTAATGTTGCCCAGGGTAGGGTGCCAGCAGTCCCTCCGGCAGGCGAGGCATTATCCGATAAAACTACATTGAAGCTTGCATGCAAGCCCCACTCATTAAGGGCAAAAACAGACATACTGCTGCTACCGTCAGAATTTTGTAGTAAAGCTTCCAGACTGCCGTCGGGCAGCAATCGCCAGCTTTGTAATTCATCCACCATAATCGCCGGTTCAGTCTTATACGAGTACCAGGAAGATGTTACTGTTTCATAGCCGGTTCTTGCTACAAAACGATAATGAACCGTACCGGATCGGGATGCCGGCGGTATACAGCCCTGCCAGGATCTGTGCGTGCCACTGTTTCCCACGCTGTCACTGTCTCCGATACAGACACAAGCTGCCTTGTTCACTTCAGTTTGCTCATTATAGTGCCATTCAAGATCCATGGTCTCAGCACCATCAATGGGATTTACCTCAGCACAGCAGATGACTGCCTGCCCCAGCTTCGGCATTCGCGGAATCCGCTCGAAATGCTGTTGATAATAGGGTTGCCCATTCCCATGAGGGATGTGGATAATTTCCAATTGCTTGTATTCCATTCGCTATATCCTTATAATAAAAAAGATCCCCGATTACTGCTGTTAACCGTTTTCGGGGATCCCGCAGTTATCCGGAACCAGGTATCTCCTGGAAGATGCCTGTTCCGAATAGCTATCCTGCTTACAGCCTGATTCTGGCTGTTGCTTCTTCCTGTGCACGATCCAGGGCATCCTTGGGTGAAATCAGACCATCTCTAGCCTGCTCGATCAATGTATTTACTATGTTTGTTAACTCGCTGAACTGTTCCAGCGCAGGTGGCTTGACCGCATATTGGAGTGACTCGACTACGGCGATCTTATTCTCCGGCGGCGTGTCCGAAATGTATTGATCCATAATAGCGGGATCAGCTACGGTAGGAAGTTCCCACTGAGCATCAAGCCGCAACTGTACAGCCCTGGGATCTGATGCAATAAAGTTGGCAAAGCGAAAAGCTGCTTCTGGATTCTTGCTGGAATTACTCAAGGCAGCGACATTGCCAAAGAAGTGAGTAGCCTTCGAGGTGTTCCCGGGTTCGACTTCAATCCCCCATGGAAAACTTACCCGATTCCGCAAGTCGGTAAAGGCCCAAACACCGTTCAGCCACATGCCCAGCTTTCCCTCTACGAACAAATCACCTTCAGGTCTGTTCGCTAATTGCTCTCTATCAGGCATTACCTTATGCTTCCAGACTCTATCTATCATATACTGCAAGGTTGCAATGTTCTGCGGAGAATTGATCGTAAATCGGCTTCCGTCCTCGGCCATTAGGCTACCACCATTCTGCTGTACAACCTTATAGAATTCCCAGAATTGAATGGGATTAAAGGCTCCCCACACATCATCTCCGAGCGAGGAAATCCTCTGGGCTGCTTCAAGGGATTCTTCCCAGGTCCAGTCGGCAGTAGGGTAATCAACTCCAGCCTGATCGAACAGATCCTTGTTATAGATTAAAACAACGGTCGAAAAGGATTGAGGAACTGCCATGATCTGGTTATTAAAACGCACTGCATCCAGCAATCCTTCACCATAGATGTCCGTATTGCTTTCAGTGGAGACAAACAATTCGTCCAGCGGCCGTACAGCACCACGAATTGCAAAGGCTAAAAAATTCTCCATATTCAGCTCAAAGACATCCGGGGCATCACCACCAGCTATTCGGGTAACCAATGCAGTAAAATAGTTATCACCATACCCCATGGATTCCAGCTCGATTTTTATATCCGGATTCTCAGCCTCAAAGAGATCAACCATAGCACGAAGTGTACTTGCGTTTTCCTCTCCAGCCGAAAAGTTCGCATAGCGGATTCTTGTTACTCCGCTATCCCTTTCCTGACCACCACCGGCAAAAACCGGAAAAACAATCAAGAACATCAGAAATACAATCCCAATGGTACGAAATGTCGTATTCATACGCCCTCCTATATTTTTTCGTTTCCTACGGAAACGTTGCTAACCTTTTACACCACCAGAGGCTAAACCTCTCTCGACATAACTCTGGCTTATTAAATACACAATTATTATTGGAATAATGGAAACGAGTGCTCCCGCCATAAGATAATGTTGATAGTTGTAGAATTGCGAACCTAGATTGGCCAGACCTAACTGCAGTGTCCACTTACTCCGGTCAGAGAGCACAATCAAAGGCCAGAGAAAGCTATTCCACGCGCCCATGAAGTTGAATAGACCCATTGTAAATAGCACTGGTGTGGACAATGGTATTATCACATGCATAAATATCCTGAATAGCGAGGCCCCGTCCATAATAGCTGCCTCTATGTAGGAATCATGAATTGCTATCATTGTTTGCCGCATAAAGAAAATGGCAAAGGCATTACACATTGCGGGAAACACCAAAGCTGAATATGTGTTCAACAAACCCATTGACCGCAGGGTTATAAAGTTAGGAATCATGGTTATTACCCCGGGAATCATCATTGTTGCGATGAAAAGCTGAAAAAGGAGCTCTCGTCCCTTGAACTCGATTTTTGCAAAGACGAAGGCTGCCATAGCAGACGTAAATAGCGGGATAAACGTCAGCAAAGCAGATACATAGAAACTATTGTACAGGCCGCGGAAGAAGTTAAGGTTGGCCAGGGTGAACAAGGCACGATAGGCGTCCAGGCTGGGCTCTTGAGGTATCCAGCGAATCGGGATTGTATAGATTGCTTCGCGGGACTTCAAACTGGTACTGAGCATCCATACGAATGGTACGAGCGCCATAATCCCGAAAATTGTCATAAACAGATATATAAAAAACTTCTTACCAAACAAATGATTGATTTTAAGATTCATAACTGACCCACTTCTTTTCAACCCGGAACTGAATCGCGGTTGCAATCATAATGACGAAGCCTAGAATCCACGCTACAGCAGATGCATAGCCCATTCGATAATACGTAAATGCATTTCGGTATACCTGCTCCACAGGGACACGAGTGGCACCCGCAGGACCGCCCTCCGTCATAATGTAGATTGATTCAAAAACCTGAAAGCCGGCTATCACGTTGATAACTACCAGCAAGAAAAGGGTTGGTGTCACCAGCGGTCGAGTAATATGCCAGAATTGCTGCAAGTAACCAGCCCCATCTATAACAGCGGCCTCGTAATACACCTTGTCAATTCCTTTCAACGCGGCCAGAAGAATAAGTGCATAATAACCAGTATCCTTCCAGACGGCTGCCAACACTACCCCGGGCATCGCCCAGCGGGCGTTGTTCAACCAGCTCGGACCATCTATGCCAATAACAGACAGCATATTGTTTATGAGTCCATACTGCCCATGGAGCAGCCAGCGCCAGATCAGTGCTACAGCAACCCAGGAAGATATTACCGGTAAATAGAACAGGAGTTTGTACAAGGTCTTCCCTGCAAAATCCCTGTTTAATAAGAGTGCCTGTATCATAGCTGTAGTGAGCACAAGTGGAATGTACAGTACCAAATAGTACATCACATTCGTGTACTGAGAAGTAAACTCATTTCCACGAAAGTATGATACAAAGTTGGATAGTCCAATGAAATCAATAGCATCCCTGGACCTCAATGGATCATAGTTGGTTAGACTAAGCACCATGGAATACCCAATCGGATAGAGGAAAAAGACAATCAAACTGATTGTTGCGGGGGCTAAAAAAATGAAAACTGCCGCTTTTTGCCCCAGTGAACCTTGTAATCGCACGGATTATACCTCCAGTAATTTGCCTGCAGCGAATATTTCTCGAATTGCGAGTGCTGCAACCCCGCGAATCCAGTCATCATTTCCTGGCTGTAAAGCAATAATCTCCACTTCATCTGCCAGACCATATACCGCATTCTTTCTCACTGCTTCTTTCAGATTCGGTAGAAAATAAGGCGCGGCATTGGCCCGTTCTCCCCCAATAATGAGTGCCTGGGGGTCGAATAAATTGATGAGGGTTGATATAGCGATTCCGAGATACGTTCCAGCCTGAGCAAATACTTCAAGGGCATTGGAATCCCCGTCCTGCGCTAAATCAGTAAGTGCTTCCGGGAGAATATGCTTCCCTGTTCTTGAATGGTAAGCTTCAATTAATGCACGATCTGCAGTAAAGGCCTCCAGACAGCCTCTACGACTACAGGCACATATCGGGGCAGAATCCTCAGTGGTTACCTTTATGTGACCAATTTCACCAGCACCATGATGCGCACCGCAAAGAAGATTTCCATCCAGAATTATTCCAAGGCCTATTCCTTCTCCAACAGATACACAGAGAAAGTTGTCGAAGGCCTTTCCGGCACCGAAATATTTCTCTCCAATAGCAAAGGTATTTACATCATTCTCAACGAATACCGGCAGCCCGAATTTTTCTTCCAGCCGTGGACCGATAGACACATTTTTCCACCCAAGAATAGAACTATCCAGAACAATCCCGTCGGCTGAGGAGATTCTTCCTCCAAGCCCTAGCCCAAGACCAAGTACAGGGATTTGAGCATACGCGTTCTTATGATCGCAAATGCATTTTTCAACAAAATTGTCAAACATATTCAGGTAATATTCCGGTTCGGAATGTTTATTGATTGTCTGTGATTGTTTACTGAAAATGCCACCTCGTAAATCTACCGAAGCACATGAGAAACCATCATCCATCAATTTAAAGCCAAGCACGACTCCGACCTCAGGATTTAGCTGAAGCAGGATTCTAGGTCGTCCACCAGTAGAATCCCCTTTCCCCGTTTCCATAATGATTCCCTGACGGATCATACGCTCACAGATCAAGGTGCAGGTAGACCGGGTCAGCCCGGTAAGCCTGGATAATTCAACTCGTGATATTGGCTCATGTATTCGGATAGCATCCAGAATCAGCTTATAATTCAGCTCTTTTATAAAGTCATTATCCCCGGTCCGCTTCATATAATATTCCTCAATCAGCTTTAAAAACTTAATTTGTTCGTCGAACAAATATAGTATTGATCGGGTTCTGTTATCTGTCAAGAGAATTTTTCATGCGATCGCTGGAAGTATGTACTGCTTTGGACAATAATGATTCCAGAAGAACACCTTACAAGGAAAAATGTATGAACCTGCGTGAAAGACAGAATCTTAATGTGCTTATATCTATACTGGCCTTCTTTATTGCAGCGATAGGTATTATCGCCTCACCGGAAAAAGGCATCTACAATATCCTGTTCTCGGGATCTATGGCCGTATTCTGCTTTTCATCGTGGTCTGCTGAAAAGGCAAGGCCTGACACTTCGAAAACCAGTGGCTGGCTGATTCCTGGATTTGGCTTTGCCCTGCTTACCGTGCTGTATACAGCATCTGCGCTCAGGTAGCTACTGATAATTGATCACCGAGTTCGTAGGTATTCCAGGATAGCATTAAACTACTTGCTCATTTACCCGGAAATCTTTACCTTGAAATGATCAAACATAAAAGATTCTCATAGCATATAAAGGATACACCAATGACACACGTAGGCGGAGCTATTGAGCTGACAGACACAGGCTACTCCATTCGCGGCAATTCCCTGGAGCAGGCCGCCCGGGAATACCCCACACCTTTTTATCTCTACGACATAGAGCGTGTTGTCGAGCAGTACCAGGCGCTCAAAACGCACATTACCTGGGACGATCTCACTATTTATTATGCCCTGAAGGCTAACTTCTCTGTGCCGATTCTCAAGCGACTGCTTTTCGAGGGAGCTTCAGTGGACACCGTCAGCCCGGCCGAAGTGCATCTGGTTCAATCAATCGGATTCCCCAATGACCGGATCCTCTACACTGCCAATAATCTCACCGAAGAGGAGATGCAGGAAGTCCACGATCTTGGAGTCATGTTCAACATCGGCAGTCTGTCACGGCTGGAAAAATTTGCGAAAGCCTTCCCCGGCAGTAAGATCTGTCTGCGTTTCAACCCGGATGTTGTAGCTGGTGAGCATAGCATTGTCCGCACCGGCGGTGATCTGACCAAGTTCGGGATCCTGCTGAAGGATGTCGAGCGGGTCAAGAAAATCATTCAGCAGTATAATCTGAGCGTTGTCGGGCTTCATGAACATACCGGCAGCGGTATTGCAGAAACCGACAAGGTATACCAGAGCATGAAGAATCTCCTGAGCATTGCCACTCCGGACCATTTTCCTGACCTGGAGTTCGTGGATTTCGGCGGAGGCTTCAAGGTTCCCTACTCACCCGATGAGAAGGCTATCGACTATCAGGTATTCGGAGCTGAAATCTCACGCATTTTTGCAGAACACTGCGAAAAAACAGGCCGTCACCTGAAAATGTACTTCGAGCCGGGCAAGTTCATTGTGGCTGAATCGGGCTATCTGGTACTGCAGGTCAACACCATAAAAGACAATAACGGGCGTCTGATTGCCGGTACGAACTCCGGGTTCTCGCACCTGATTCGACCTATTTTGTATCAGGCTTACCACCACATCGTGAACCTGAGCAATCCCGGCGGCGAACAGAAAAAATACGACATCTGCGGCAACATCTGCGAGACCGGCGACTGCTTTGCGGTCGACCGCGAACTGCCCGAGCTGCGAGAAGGCGACTACATTGCGATTCTCAATGCTGGTGCATACTGCGCATCTATGGCCGCACCCTACAACCTGCGGCCCCTGCCTCACGAGGTCGTGCTGGACACAGAAGGATTCCGCCTGGCCAAGCCAGCCCTGAGCAACGCTGAACAGGCGCAGCAGATCCTGGGAGAATACCGATGAAAAACCTGGCTTTTACCAAAATGCATGGACTGGGCAACGATTATGTGTACATGAACTGCCTGGAGAAGGACATAGACAATGCCCCTGAGGTTGCACGTTTTGTCTCCGACCGCCATTTCGGCATCGGCGCCGACGGTCTGGTCCTGATAAAACCATCATCACGCGGAACCGCTCGCATGCAGATGTTCAATGCCGACGGCAGTGAGGCCGAAATGTGCGGTAACGCAATCCGCTGTGTGGCGAAATTTCTGCATGATGAGGGCATTACAGCAGAATCCCGGGTTGTCATTGAAACACTGGCCGGAGATCTGCCGATCGATATTATTATTGAAAACGGCTCTGCGGTCGGAGCACGGGTAAATATGGGCAGGCCCCGCCTGAATGGCCCCGATATTCCGGTAGCAATCCAGAAGAATCCGGTAATATCTGAACCGATATCCCTGACTGACATTGATGATCCACGAGCCGAAGGTTTGCAGTTTACCGCAGTATCCATGGGAAATCCTCATGCTGTCTTCTTCACCGAGCAGGTAACTGACTACCAGATCCATACACTCGGTCCCCGATTAGAGCTGCACAAGCTCTTCCCGAATCGAATCAATGTAGAATTTGCCCGGGTGCTGAACCGCGGTGAAATAGAGATGCGGGTCTGGGAACGCGGCTCAGGCGAGACTCTGGCCTGCGGAACCGGGGCCTGCGCTACTGCGGTGGCAGCTCACCTGAACGGCCTGACTGACCGCAGCGTTCAGCTGCATTTACTTGGCGGCACCCTGCACATCGAGGTTACTGAGGAAACGGTATTTATGACCGGACCGGCAACCCGTGTCTTCGACGGCGTGGTACATATTCCCTCTCTCTAATTAATTCATCCGGCTTCCTGAATATAGAAGCCGGAGATTTTTCCATCGGTGCCAGGCGATCAACTGTCAGAAGCAGAAATGCTCTTCCTGACGGACTTGCTGTAGAACGGAAAAATCATCTGATCTCTTTGCACCTGCTCATGAACCGTTCAGCTCTTCAAGCTATATAATGGATTTTCGAAATTAGCAGTGTTATATTAAAAATATGAGTAAATTACTAATTAAATGTAATGTATTAGTGTTAGTCATTATTCTGACTGCGTGTAGTGCGCTTCAGGTTGATCAGACCGGGCAGATGCAATTCTCATTCAGTCTGTCTCAGGATGCGCCAATGTACAGCAGAAACCTGCTTAGCGATCAGCCCTATACAGTTAATATACGCCTGTTTCCGGAAGATCAGCTCGATGTTGTGAGTCGGCAGGAAAATCTGATCGAGCACCGCCGGCCAGGAACCCCCATCCGGATTAATGACAGAGAAAATCAGCAGTTTACCCTGCAGCCCGATGAAGAGAAACGGGTGAAGTTGGCTTCCATTCCGGTATATACAGATTTCAAGGTAATGCTCGAGGTGTCTCAGGGTGATGATATCTTGTTTGGCGGAATTTCTGAACCATTCAGGATACGCCCTGGCCGCACTGAAACGGTTACAATAGACACTGGCCAGCTCGAATTATACACACCTACCATTACAGATGATCCGCATGGACCGGAAGATGGAATTCTCTGGTTTTCTGCCTACTACAGCGACAAACTAGTCGGATATCGCACTGAAGACATCCAGACCAGCAGCGAACCAGAGCCCTATGTAGAGATAGACATGGCGGAAATTGCATCAAGTCCTGAAGGAATTGCTGTAGGTCATGATGGCTCATTGTGGCTTGCCAGTTATGGAGACAACACAATCATCAGATTGAGTAATGAGCAGCTGCAGCCTGGAGCTGAAATAGAGCAGCCAGCATTGGTTCTATCAGGAGGCGACATCAACAGACCTATGGGCATTGCCTTTGATGCTCATGGTAACCTCTGGGTAGCCCAGTTCAGCGGGACCCTGCTGCGGATTGACAACGCAGATATCATTCCCGGTACCGCAAGCGAACCCCTGGTACATGAGGAAGTAGAGGCAGATGCCGTATATTCGTCGGATTATTTCAACCGAGTCTACTCAGTTGCTTTCTCACTGAACGGTGACGCATGGATAGCTGACAGCAGTAATGGTGTTATCAGGATCAATGACCAGGATGTTATATCTGCCTCCGGCGCCTCCATCATAGAACCGAATGACGTAGCCGCCTATATTGATCAAAATTACGCCATAGGTTTGACTTTCGATGCACAAGGCGGATTATGGATTGGCACCTGGTATAACTACGTATATTACATTGAAGACCCAAACACCTTCGAGGCGTTTGTAAATTATTCAAATGTACTGGAGGCAGTTACCAGCAGAGTAGATATGTATCTCTTCGCAGATGACGAGGACTCAATTCTATACCCGAGCAGCCTGGCTTTTGGATACGACGGCATGCTCTGGGTTGAAGACGGCTATGAGCAGGAAGGATTTATATCCCGATTTAATGTAAGCGGCATACCACCGGGAGAATCAGAGCTGACTGCGGATGTGGTTCTTGAGGAGGTCCCTATTGGTTACGACATGGGATACCTGTCATTTATGCCGCCTCCAGCAGGAATATTCCCGTTCCAGCCAGACCCATAATGCATTATAAGCCGGGAATCAGCAGTTCCGGCGGATCACCGCCTTCGGGAACAAATATGAGAGCTTCACCATTTATGCAGTAGCGTTGATTGGTCGGCGCTGGACCATCCCTGAATACATGTCCCAGATGTGCGCCTGACAATGAATCAACTACCTCAATATTGCGTGAGAAGAATGATTGCTCGTAGAAATAGGCCAGCGCATCCGGGCTAATAGGTTTGGTAAAACTGGGCCAGCCGGTTCTCGAGTCATACTTGTCCTCCGAACTGAACAGCGGCTGACCAGTAGCCCGGGAGTAGTAGATTCCCGGCTCATAAATTTTGTCCAGCGGACTGGTAAAGGCACGCTCGGTTCCCGACTCACGGATTATGCGGAATTGCTCCGGGCTCAGACGTCGGCGCCACTCCTCTTCCGGTAGCTGAACGGGAAACGAGGTATTGCGGAATTCTTCATTGTGTATAACGCGGAGATCAACACTGTAGGTATCTGCAACTCTGGCTAAGGGGCGGCCATTCACCAGAACACCATTCACATGCGACCGCACCAGATCAGCTGACTGCTGCCAGGTAGACACCTCAACGCGTTCAACATTCACAGGTTCGGTCACAATCGGCTCAATGACAGCCTGGGAATCCTGCTCTCTGGAAGCCGATCCTTGAGCCAGAAGGCTGGTCAATCCCCATGCCGCAGTCAACACTATTGCCGCAAGTGCCATAAATAGAACAACTCGTCCTCTACTGCCTCGTCCTGAACTTTTATAAATCATCTTATAACCTCTCCCCGCGCTTCACTGCCCCAGATTTCATCCAGTCGCGCATATCTTCCACAGACTGTGCGGTAAAATCGGTATCTGATTGGATTCTTGTTGTGATAATTCTGATGATACTCCTCTGCCGGGAAAAACTCTGTGAAGGCTCGAATGGTAGTTGCAATTGATCGGCCGAAGCGCTGCTCTAATTCCTGCCTTGAGGATGCTGCAGCCTGCCGCTGTGCATCTGTGACGTAAAAAATTGCCGTGGTATAAATATCTCCCCTGTCACAGAATTGCCCGCCTGCATCAAAGGGATCGACATTCCGCCAATAGACGTAAAGCAGTTCGTCATAACTGATAATGGCCGGATCGTATTCTACCTGTACCACCTCAAGATGACCGGTTCCGCCGGAGGTTACCTGCTGATAACTGGGGTTTTCGACATGCCCACCAGAAAATCCGGAGATCGTTGAGATTACTCCTTCATGTTTATCAAAGGCTTCTTCGACACACCAGAAACAGCCGCCTGCAAAGACTGCAAGCTCGGTCTGAGCCACAGCAGCGCCTGCCGACAGTACAACAAGAGTAACAACCATGCCTGCTAATCGCTTCATATACATTCTGTGTCTCCTTACTGTTAAAATAAGCAGAATCGAAACAGAAGTCCTCATATCAGCAACACAAATACAAAGTAATTTAATAATAAATATGATTTAAGCTGATTTTAAGATTATTCACGTATACTGTGACAAACTTATATGGAGGATAATATGATAACAACGAAAGCTAATGTTTCCAGAATTTCTTTGAGTCTGGTATTCCTGTTTTGGGTATGCTCCGCAGCCCTGTTCTTTACTTCCTGCGATTCGACCCAATCAGAGGATCCGCCTCTCATTGCTGAAGACCATCCTGCATGGGAGGCATACAATTCTGATTCTTTTGAAGAAAGAATAATGCAGGGTACCTGGTATCCTATAAGCTTCCCTGCGGGGGAAGATGTTGTGTGGATACATCGGACCGCTGATCAAGGTAATTCCAGAATTTTCTGGTTCCATGATGCCGGCGGAGAATTGGCCAAGGTGACGATTACCGCCTACGACATAGAAGGCAACATTCTCGAAGGAGCAGATCAAACATCCACAGTTCCCCTGGAACTGGGAGATGAACGGGGACATGTTTTCCTCAAAGCAGAACGGGAAGCAGGCAGCGGGGAACACTTCTACATTTCTCCAAGACGCACCGAAGGTTTCCTCCTGCATGGAGAGACTGCAGAAGTACCAACTGGAACGGCGAACAGGAACGGCCGGTTTTTTGAAGCCAGAATTGACAACAGAGTGATGGTGCGGAAGGCTTCGTATCATGAGGCCACAGGAATTCAAACCCGACAGTTTTCATTTGCGGATAGCACCAATGGAGCGGCATTTCTGAGAACTCACCATAACAACATTGCCGAAGAAGAAGATAAAACCCTTGAGTGGGGAAGAATATCTGTTACGGTTATGGACGATGATTTCACTACCCTCTTGTCCGAAAAAGCAAGAATGGAAGATACTGATTCTGTAAGTAACGGTTTAGGCACAGCACAGGCTGGAGGAGATATCTACTTCATTATCGAGCATAGACCCGGGCACGATATTGCTGGCTATGCACTGATGGCAAGATAATATACTGAACAATCCCCGGGCCACGCCTTGCGTGCACGGCCTGGGGAAACACAACAATCTCCTCTACATACCAGCAATAAAAAATCCAAGATCTCCGCTCTGCGGATTCCAGTTAAAACCGCTACGAATACGAAAGGCAAATATGGGGTTCGAGTCGACGGCCAGATCAGCGAAAAAACTGACAACAGGCTCTGCTCCAGAAATGTCCAGGGCAGGTATACTGTCGGCCTGAATACGGCTGCTGACTCCAGCCCCTATCTCTAGACCGATCGGTATTATAGGGTTGGTTCGCAGAACACGGCTTTTCACATCAAGCTGTCCGTAGATCCAGGCCGGGCTGCGGTCGCCGGAATAATACCATTGAGGATATTCAGCCCCAGGAGTAAAGTCATACAGATCAGCTCCAGCTCGACTGCCGGCTGCCAGATAGAGCCAGCGACCGATAAGCGGAATAAAAAAGTCCAGGTCGGCCTGCCCCGTCAGGTATGCCCAGGAATCACCCGCCAAACTGTGGCCGCTCTCAAGACTGCTGCCAACACTTCCGGATATTCCGAGAATCTGCCAGAAATCCGGCCTTTCGGCCAGGGCAAAACTCAGTTTCAGATTCGGAGTATGTGTAAAAAAGGTATCCATGGTATTGTCTCCCCCTGGTATTGGACGGGGGACTACCCAGCGCGAGGTGTTATACAGAGAAACCATGAGATACCGATTTTCCCGTACTCTGTCTCCTGCCAGAACCTGATCAATACCGAGCCGTATATAGCCTCTATTGATTTCACGACTGAGATCATCACTCCCGGTCAGGCTGAATTGCTCAAAACCTCCAAACAGCTGAAGCGCACTTTCCCGTTCGGGAATCAACAGGTAATAATCACGCTGTAGTCTCAGCCCATAGCCAAGCTGAAAGTAGGCACCATTCCGGGCCTGCAAAAGCTGATACCCTCTGATTGCGCTGTCAGCCAGAGGCAGTCCGGTAGAAAATACGGCGAACGACATCTCCGGCTCCAGCTGCCATTGCTGGGCGTAGATTCCATGTGCAGACAGAAAGAAAAATACAGATAATAACATCAACATAAATCGGCGATATAATGTATTGTTCAGCATCATTCAAAACTCCCTTCACGGACAGCCACGATCCGGTCAATATGCCATTCAAGGTCAGTACCCGAGGGCAGGACAAATCTGATGCCGGTAATATCCATTATTTCGGGGAAAACTATCTGCATGGTTTGTGGTTTATAATAGCGGCTGGACCAGCGCAAAAGATGAAAGGTCGCAGGCGTAACAGTAATACTGCCGAGTTCAACCATGCGATAATCGAAAACACGACCATCCGCCAGCTCTACCAGAACTTCAGCATCAAGCAGTTGTTCAGCTATATCGCTGTCAATGCCATTCACTGGGTGCGCACCTATGTCGAAGCGTAATCCCGTTGCAGAAACCGCCGGACCACTCAAGCGGTACTCACCGACCCGATCATTCTTTCCCTGAAGAAAAACAGCGAAACTGTTCTGGTGAAGCGTTTGTAGATTCCGGTCAGATATTTCCGGTGCAAAAAAATACCCCGTTGCGATCCCCGGCAATTTGCCTTCGCGCCACAAGGAAAAGCCCTCAGCATCGATCACCCAACCCGGTGCCCCGGCTGTCCGCGGATCGCCATCCTCGGAAAAGTCGGCCAGAACTAAATCCCTGCCTGAACGCCAGCGGCTTATATATACCGTATTCGGCAACCAGTCATAGCCGGTACGCCAGTCCTGTAGAAAATCACGGTATGCAGGTTCAAGATCCAGACTGACATGCAGAAAAGCACTGACCAGAACCTTGCAGAGAAGCTGCTGCTGATCTGGGTTCAAGCGGAATGCTGCCGGCACAGGAAATTCGTTGGTGCCTTCGGCCCAGTCACGGTTAAAATAGGCATGGTTAGCTCCGTAAATCCAGTACCCCAGGCGGAAATTATCTTCCGACAGTCCCGGACGATTCAGGAAGCGTGAGGCAAAGTCAACGTCAACATCACCATCTGCTGAACCGTGCAGATAAAGAAAATCAACCCCATCGGCCATTATTTCTCTCTGGCCCGGACGATACTGCCCCTCAACCGGTGCCAGGGCGATTACCGATCTGATTGCAAGGCGCTGATCGAAGCGGACAGCTGCATTATCCGGCCAGATTCCCAACTCGTTAAAAATGGCAGCATTCACCGCTGCTTCTCCACCGCGTGAATGCCCCATCAAGGCCAGCCGCTGCTCATCAACCAGCTGATACAGCGGCGACTGCTCATCATTTCCCTGACGAATCAGTTCATGCGCATGATGCAATAGAAGCGCAGCACGCGCATCATTTTCGCGGCCATCAGTAATGCCATTCAGAAAATTCTGGTCAATGCTGGCAAAAATGATCCCCTGCGAGGCAAGCAAGCTGCCCAGATAATCGTAGCCGAACTCGGAATTGTTATAGGGATTGTGGTTCCCATGTACCGCAACAATCAAGGGAAACGGTCCCTGCCCCTGAGGATACCAGACCGTACCATTGACCGGAACTGCAGATGCATCAAAGCCCCAGTAGCGTTCAGAAATACGGTCATGATAATGAGCCGGCCGGATAATATTGTCTCGCAGCCGAGCCGGCTGATCCGTAAAAAAAGGACTCAGGTCAACCGTGTCGGTGCGCACCGCCACAGCTTCTCCCCGGTATTCCGGCCTTCGAGGGTTATACTCTCCAGCATACAGATAGTTGCCTGGCGTATAAGGTCCTGGAGCGGCGGGATCCGCCAAAGTGGATGCCGCGGGCCAATACGGAGCAGAAGCATATATGCTCTCTGCGCTGGCAATCGGAAAACTTGAGCAGGACATTACACTGAAAGCAGCCAGGCAAAAAGCCAGAATGCAGACCAGACCAGGAGCCGGACTGACATCGAGATCAGATTTCATTTTTTTCTCCATTGAGTTTCGTACAACAGGGGTATCATTGAATGAAATGGGACTTCTTTTCAATACTACTTGACCCCCAATCGTACTTTATGATAATTGTAAATTGCCTTTGTAAGGTGAGGCTCCTGTACAAACCCAGGCCGCTGCCCCGAAATGTCGAAAGACGCCAAGGGGTAGAACAGGCACATTCGGATTAAGGATGTGCATAACGCGGCTCGCATGCTGAACCCATGCTACGTTGTACAGTGCCGAAACCGAATCGAGGAAGGCCCTGATCCCCGCCAGAACATGTGACGGGGAACGAACACCTGCGCCAGTAAGCGTGAGATCTGTTCGTGAAACGGCCTTTTTCGGTTCAGCCGAAAAGGGCCGTTTTTTTTTCGCCGCGGTCCGGCGTTGCCGACCGAAACCCACCGGTGAACTGTAACAAGGAGGAACACATGGACAGTGACCCTGGATCGAGTAGTTTATATTTCAACATATGTTTCACCACCACCTCCGACAGTTTGCCCCCTGCCAGGTATTGTTCAAAAGGCTGATCAATACCTATCTACATGGTGTGCTTCCTGTCGGATACAAAGACAAGGAGTTCCCAAATGAACACAACACAATACACCGATATGACCACAGCCGAGTTCCAGAAATTCGCACACACCCACATACGGGAACAGAATCTCGCACCGGTAAAAGACAGCCTGCGACACATGAGTGCAGCCGAAATTATCGACTCGCTTCTGATCTCCAGCGAACACGACAGCGCAGTACTATTCCGATTACTGGACAAGAACACAGCTGTTGAGGTATTCGACCTTATGGACGCCTCATTTCAAGGTGAGCTTATTGAATCATTCACCCGTGAAGAGGCACTCAAGCTGATTTCCGAGCTGGATCCTGACGATCAGGTCCGCCTGCTGGATGAGCTACCTGCCAAGGTTGCCAAGCGTTTTCTCGAAGGCCTACCCAAAGAACAGCGGAGTGCCGCTGCCAAACTGATGGGTTATGCCGATGACACCGTTGGCCGCATTATGTCCCCGGTATATCTGCAGGCAAAAAAACAACAGAAAGTATCGGAAGCGCTGCAGTCCTTCCGCAAGCGTAATGCCAGTCTCGATGTACCCGTGCATACTGTCTACGTTATCGATGAAACCCGCCATCTGGAAGGAGTCCTTCCCCTGAGTGCGCTGGTATTTGCAGATGAACAGCTGAAAATCGCCGATATACTTCCACAGGGTACCTACGATGCGGTGCACACCGGAGACGATCAGGAAAGCTCAGCACGCCTGCTGCAAAGACTGGACCTCGTTGAGTTGCCAGTGCTGGATGCTGAAAACCGTCTGGTCGGGGTACTGACAGCAGATGATGCAATGGACGTTATCCGCGAAGAAACCACGGACGATATGTATGACAAGGTTGGGCTTCTCGACCTGACCAAACGGGAATCAGACCGGAGCCATCGCATGCTTCATGGAGGCCTCCTGCATGTGCTCGCTGTACGCCTGCCATTCCTGCTGATTACCCTCGCCGGGGGTATGGCCGCCGGTGCAGTAATCGGTGTTTTTGAAGAGCTGCTGGAGGCAGTAGTTGCCACCGCTATCTTCATTCCGGTGATTATGGACATGGGTGGAAACGTAGGTACCCAGAGCTCGACAATATTCACCCGCGGTCTGGTGCTCGGTCAGATCAGCATGACCAGATTCTTCCGCCAGTGGATGACCGAAGTCCTGAACGGAGTGGGCATGGGAATAATTCTCGGGATTATTGGAGGAGCCATAGCAGGTCTCTGGATGGGTATGCCCGCCCTCGGTCTGGCAGTCGGTATTTCCCTTTCCCTGACCATCTCGATTGCAGTCGCCCTTGGATTTATCGTTCCCTGGGTACTGGTCAAGTTTGGATTCGATCAGGCGGCTGGTGCCGATCCGATTATTACCACCATCAAGGACATAAGCGGACTGCTGATCTACTTTTCAATGGTCAGCCTCTTTCTACCGCAGGTTCTGGTCTGAGCTGATTCCGGGGGAGTGAGATCAATAATTTACTCCCCCATTATTTTCTGGATTAATTCATCTATTGACCTCAGACCATAATCAATCTATAGTCCGACTCGTCCGCGGAGTTCGCAACATCCTTCGCGCTACAAAACAAAACTAAGGAGTTCTTCATGATTCTGATTCTCTTGTGGATTGTCGCCAGCCTGGCGGTGACCACCCTGGCGCTGGCTGCGGGGCGCAGATACGGCGCATCCTTTCTGGTCGCGGTATATGCCGCACTCATCGTAATGGCAAATATCTTTGCCGGCAAAATTGTTATGTTCGGGCCCTGGACGGTACCGGCCGGGGTAATCGTGTATGGGGTTTCTTTCCTCCTGACCGATGCCCTGAACGAGTTCTTCGGTTTCCGCGCAGCCAAAGAAGCAATTCTGGGTGGCTTCAGTGCTTCACTGCTGCTGGTCGTCGGTGTGCAGATCGTCATTGCCTGGGAGCCGGCAGTCTTCTGGGGCCATCAGCAGGCCCTGGAAACAATACTGGGCTCCACCTGGCGGATTGCAGCAGCCTCGCTGCTGGCCTTCCTGGTGAGTCAGAACTGGGACATCTATGTTTTCCAGTGGCTGAAAACACGCACCAGCAGCCGGGCCCTCTGGCTGCGAAATATCGGCTCCACCACCAGCAGCCAGACCATCGACACCCTGCTGTTCTGCCTCATCGCCTTTGCCGGAACCATGCCCTGGCCAGCAGTCTGGGGGATCATTCTCGGCCAACTCATTGTCAAACTGATTATTGCGCTCATCGACACCCCCTTCCTCTATATAATGAAGGCATTCTATACCAGGGAGCCTGCAGATGCGTGAGGATCTTCAGAAACTGAGCCTTGGCGGGAAAACCGAATACCCGACCCAGTATGATCCCGGGGTACTTGAGACCTTCGACAACCGGCACCAGAACCGTGATTATTTCGTGAAATTCAACTGCCCGGAATTTACCAGTCTCTGTCCCATAACCAATCAGCCGGATTTTGCAAGGATCTACCTGCAATATATTCCGGATCTAAAAATGGTAGAGAGCAAGTCGCTCAAACTATACCTGTTCAGTTTCCGCAACAGCGGTGAATTTCACGAGGATTGTGTGAATCGGATACTCGAAGATCTGGTAGAACTGATGCAGCCGCGCTATCTTGAGGTCTGGGGCAAGTTCACTCCACGCGGGGGGATCAGTATTGATCCCTATGCCAATTACGGAAAACCGGACAGCCGCTGGGAGGATTTTGCCGCCCAACGGCTGCTGATGCATGATCTGTATCCGGAGAAGATTGATAATCGCTGAGCAGGCTGTCTAAGATTCAGGGTGCGCCTTGACGCCTCGAATAACTTCTCATATCATCTAAAGTAGCATGGCTACCAATAAGTACGATTTGTATTATGATATGGTAACTCATCCCGAATCCCGTAAGACTCAGACACCTCGTTTATATCTGAATGGGATTGGAATGACATCATCGCACTGGAAACCCCTGCAGTCCCTCCTCCCCCCGGGAATAGATATATTTCACGATTTTAAGGATCAATTACGTAGTCCTAAAGTATCTCAAGGATACTCCATGGAATCCCACGCGCACGAGGTTAAGGACCTTCTCGATAAGCTCAAGGTCCCAAAAGTTCACATCATTGGAACGTCATACGGTGCAGAAGTAGCCATGCTCTTTGCTCTGTCCTATCCTGAGTCCTGTGCAAGCCTGATTCTCATAGATGGGGTAAGCGAAAGCGACGCCCAATTGAAGGCTGCTGTTGAAAGCTGGAAAGCCGCTGCCCTGTCCGATCCCCGGGTTTTTTACCGAAGTCTCATTCCCTGGAATTATTCCTCGGAATACATTGAAAAACACAGGGATGAACTCATGGCCAGGGAAGAAGGCCTTATACAGTTACCCAGGGATTTTTTTGAAGGATTTGCCAGACTGTGCGATGCATTCCTGCAGCTGGATATAACCGGGAAGCTTTCAGACATTGCATGCCCAACCTTCGTGGTTGTCGGCGAGCTGGATGTTTTGAAAACGCCGCGCTACAGTCAGCTCCTGCATCAGAATATTCCTGACTCGCAACTGGCAGTAATTCAAGGAGCCGGCCATGCCGTGGTCATCGAAAAACCGCAGGTACTTGCCCGGGAAATCGAGGAGTTTTACCGCAAATTGAAGACGACTGCTTAGTTTAAGCACTACCGATCTCAAGCCCTATTATTCCGATTTCCCCGCTGATCGTTTTCAGAGCAATCCGATGCTTGCCTTCCGGTATTCTGACATAATGCTCTTCCAGCAGCATTCTGTTCGTGTCCTCAATCGCTGGACTGATCAGGGCCTGAGCATCCAGGCTGATCGAAAGCACACCCGGTTCGATAACGAGCAACTCAATCTTCAGCTTGTAAATACCGGCTTGATTGCAGGTAATGCAATAGCCTAATTCTTCAGAAGTGCTCAAGTGAACCATCATTCTCTGGGCTGGGTCTGTTTCCTGTCCTGCATTGCAATTAAAATCCGGACTGCCTTCATGCCCATCCAGGAACATAATCCGTGCCTGGGAGTCCTGACGGAAATCAGCACCTGGCATCCGGGGTCTCCGTATGTTTGCATGATCAAAATACACTGCTGGAATACGAACTGGTATCTCCCGAGTAATCGCCCGAATGACTGCTTCATTTTTATAGGTTCTCGTACTCAGATTTGTCAGAAAATCTCTCCATGGCTGCGGTCCGGAAGATGAATCAGGCGGCCAGCAATCGGGCACCGGGAACGAAACCGGCGAATTCGTGCAGGCTATTTTTTTATAGGTCCAGAAATTCCACGAGATATCCAGGGCCTCCAGCAGCGGAAATACTCCTGTATACCATTCGAGATTATTTTCTCCTCCCTCTCCCATGAACAGCGGTACATCAAGATCTTTTCCCGCATCAAGAAATTTCTTCATACTGAGGGTATCCGGACTGTTCCAGTATTTATGAAACTGAAGCACCCAGTTGGCATCCAGGGGTGCATCCTTTATCGGACTGAAGATATCAACTTCTGTTGCCCAGCAGGTTCCCTCAAGAATAAGCATGTGTTTTTTATCTATTCTCCGGATCGCTTCAGTCAGTCGCCGATAGAGAGGAAGAACATGCTCTGATAGATCAGCAAAGTGCGGGGCCAAGGGTTCATTCAGAAGATCGTAACCGGCTATAGTACTGTTATCAGCATAACGCTCTGCAATGAGCTCCCACATATGGACACACTGAGTCTGATACAAGGGATTCAGAAAGAGCTCCGGCTCATCATTTTCACAATCATCTATATTGGTTCCAGTCTGTCCACCGGGAGCACCATGCATATCCAGGATCACATACACACCCACATTCGTACACCATTCAATACAATCATCTATGTATCCGAGAATTTCACTGTTAAACGTCACTGCTTCATGTGACACATTGAACAGATTTCTGCTGTTGAACGGCAGACGGATCGAGTTAAAACCCCGACTGTGTATCCACTGAATATCATGTTCAGTAATGAAGCTACTGTAATACTGCTGCCAGAATTCATCGGCAAAGTCCTGACCGCAGGAACTTGCTATCAAGCTTTCCATCCGCCGAGGTCGGTCATAGTTGCCTCCCATTTTCCACATATATCCTTCGGGCAGCAGCCAGCCCCCGAGTCCAAAGCCACGCAGAAGAATCTCATCTCCTCTGTCGTTGACGATTTTCGTTTTCCGGGTGTGCAGCCACGGCAGTTCATTTCTATTCATTTTTTCAACCTTTAAGTGCTCCGTTTATTATTCCTTTGACGATTTGTTTCTGCAGTAAGGCATACAGGATCAGAACCGGGATAACCGCCAGTATAAGTGCGCTCAATATAGCAGGCCACTCACTCGCATATTGACCAAACAGCATATTAGTCGACAATAACAGCGTGTAATTACGGGAGTCTCTGAGCATAATAAGCGGCAGCAGGAAATCATTCCACATCCACAACACATTCATAATAAATACTGTAGCAGTAATCGGTTTTAACAGAGGAAACACAACACGGATAAAGATACCAAACTGACTGCATCCATCTATCATAGCCGCATCTTCCAGATCCCGCGGTATACTTTTAACGAAACCATGGTACATAAATATTGCCATGCCAACCCCAAGCCCTGAGTAAATGAACATCATTCCCCACAGGGAATTACTGATCCGAAGCATTCTGGCTACCTGGTACAGAGGTATCATGATTCCATGAAATGGTATCAACATGGAAAAAACAAAAAATGAGAAGAGGACAATACTGAGCTTTGTCTTGATTCGTGCCAGAGCCCACCCGGCCAGAGATGAACAGAAGATTATTCCGAATGCACCACCAAGAGCCATATAAGACGTATTAAACAAGCTTCTTACATAATTCATTCGCTGGAAGCTGCGTACATAATTCGCGAAACTTGGCTGCGCCGGAAGAGACAACACATTGGTAAATAACTCAGCGCGTGTCTTGAATGAATTCAGTATTGCCATTGCTACAGGAAACAGCCAGATACACGCCAGCAGAATCAATGATGACATAAGAATCACGATGGGCATATGATCTAACACCTGCCATCTGCTGGTTTGAGTTGAGTTTTTCATAGTTCTTCTTCCTTTCGTTTCATCAGGATAAGCTGGGTGGCCGTTACTGCGAGCAGAATAGCAAATAATATAGTTGATTTAGCCGAGGCATAGCCAAAACGGTTGCTTCTGTGGAAGGCTTCTTCATAAATGTTCATTGCAACGACCTGAGTGCTTCTTCCCGGTCCACCGCCGGTCAAAGAGTACACAACATCGAATACCTGAAACGCATTATTGAGCGTAATAAAAATACAGATGGTGAAAGCCTGACGGATCATTGGAAGTGTAATAGCTGTGTACCGCTGCCAACTGCTTGCTCCATCGATTATCGCGGCTTCATGAAGAGATTCAGGAATTGATTGCAATGCAGCTATATAGATGACCATTATGTAGCCTGTTCCACCCCACAAGGCGACAAGCAGAATTGCATAAAACGAATACGACGGATCTCCAATCCAGGACTGATCCAACCATACAAGTCCCCAGTTATCGGAGAAATGAAAGACAACCTGGGTAAAAATAAAATTCCACATATAGCCGCCGATAATCAGGCTGATCATATTCGGTAGAAAGAAAACCGTCCTGAAAAAACCCTTACTGCGTTTCAGGCTTTCAATGGAGGATGCAAGAAATACCGCAAGTAGATTTATACAGATAACGATTGCGACTGTATATTGCAGGGTAAACAGCAGGGAGCGCCAGAAGGCTTGATCCAGGGTGAATATCTCAACAAAATTATCCAGCCCCACCCACCGGAAGGTCGGATCGATGCCATTCCAGGATGTAAGGCTGTACATCATTCCATACAGAACAGGAATAAGTTTGACAGCAGCAAAAACTATCAAGGCTGGAGCCACGAATAGGAGCAGCTGCATATTACGGCTTTTCTGTAGCGTTCTCATAATTTCATCTTCCTTTACAGCGGATTCCCGCTATTTCTTCATAACAATTCAATACTACAGCCAGATCGAAAATAGTCATTTGCCGCAGTTAACACAGATTATTCGCCCGGATTAAGATGTCCACCAGAAGTAGCAGTATCAGGCCAGCAGGATATCGATGCGGGAAATCCTTCCACCACGGACTTCCTCAGCTAAGCCTCCCCGCAGAATTGAGCCATTCACACTTTTGTATTCGTCAGCAAGTGAATAAGCACGCAAATGAACCGGTCTGACATTATCAAACCCGAAAGTATTGCGACGCTTTTCATTTATGAGAGTAACAAGGGTGCGCTGCATGAACATGAAACTGAATGAGTTGGCCGGAAACAAAACATCCTCATAACAGCCGTTTCGAAGAATCTGCCTGGTCTCCGCTTGATGTATAAACATCCAGGCTGGAATCACCGGGCGGAACTCCAGCTGCAGCTTTCCTGATTCATCAAGGGAAAACGGGGTTTCCCCGGCAGTCATTATCCGTAGAATGTGAATGAACTCAGCTGTTGCACCACTCAAGCGCGCTGCAAATCCTGCTCCGTGCAGGGATGCATTCCGGTTCGCACTGCTCACTATAAAAGATGAGTTTTCGAGAATACTGCGTCCGTATACTGCCGGATCGAAAAATGGTACGAACACCTGCCTGAAATCAGCAAAAAATTCTGTATATAGACCACCGCGCAGGAGCTCAAGCATGTACTTATATTCCATGTGCAGCCAGATCGACTCGTTTTCAAACCAGCCGGGAGTAAAAATTCTGGTTCTTCCAATATCCAGGCTTTCTTTCTGTAATGATTCATTGACTTTATACATTCCTAATTGCGCATCATAGAGACCGCTGGCTCGTACGCTTTGATAGAGCTCCCGTTTACGTTTGGTCTGAGATTCCACTTTCATTACATGCACTACAGCTTCCAGAAATACGGGAAGTGCTTCCTGCGTAAATTTCCTGGCTCGATATACCGGTAAGCCGCGGGCACTCTGTACACCATCTATGAGCTCATATTCAACTACACGATTAATGAAATATGAATGAGGCAAGTCTTGAGTGCTATCCCATGCTTTGTGAACGGCATCATCCAGCCGCTTGAGAGCTACATAGAAAAAATCCTTCAGCTGTCCGATCGTGACTATTGATTCTGTACCCTCTATGCCCCAAAACACACTTTCCCGAAATTGCTCGCGTGCGGTGGAGGCGGCATCCCAGATATCGTAATCTGTAAAATCCGCTGCCTCCTGATATTTGCAGTGCAGAACATGATGAAGCCTGGTTAAAAAGACCTGCAGCTCTCCGGGCAGGCGTACTTCCTCGCCATCACTCAGATATGTATCGAACAGATCAACAAGAAACAGAATGTTTCTCTTGATTTCAATGGTCTCATGCAGACTTGATCCATGAATACCGGGTAAGCCGTTCAGTGCATCATACCAGTTCGGCTTACCTGCTTCCATTTCAACACCCACGCCGCAGGGGTCAAGTGAAGACAGCTTGTTTACTATAAGCGACAGCATTTTCACCAGTAATGTGGTGCGGTAGATTTTTCCATGTCCATGTTTATCACGCATGCACTCAGGATCAGAGGATCGTTTTTTAATACATTGGTCTTTTTCATGGTCATATACAACGGCATCCAGCTGCATTGCTCTGTTTTCCCAGAGGACGTATTTTTCTTTCCGTGAAGCAACCCGGTAAGCACTGTCATGAAACACATAGCTGCAATCATCAAAGACAAGCTCCCGAACCTTTTCCGGGTACACAGAAATATAGTTAATTAGCAGGTCCAGGTTGTATACCCAATGATCCGTCCAGTACCCATGAAGGTGTTCGGTTTCCGGAACGGTTTCACATATATCAAGAATATCAGCCAGCCATTGTTCTATAGCGTCAGGCTTCCAGTCATGTACCTCTCTGCAGGTTTGCAGCAATGATCCTGCCAGAAATGGTTCTTTCATTAACTCCAGAGCTGATTCTATTCCTTCTACCGATAGTGAAGCCTGAAGCAGATTTTCTACTGCTTCCGTATTCTGTAGTTTATATTTCACTGGCTTGATAAGCAGCGGATTAAAACCATCGAGCTGTATCATATTATAGAAATGCCTTACATTATGATCTTTCAGATCAGGATTAACGAACAGATCATTTCTCCTGTTCTGATTTACATCCCGATAATTACTGTTCCCTTGCGAAAAAAAAGATGGAGAGAGACAAAACTCATTGTAATCACGCTCGAGATCACCATGCTTTCTGGCATAGACATACAAGGAAACCCGGGATGACAGACCTTCCAGACTTACCGGCAGGCCGCCGCGCAACACATTATCCAGAAAATTCATGCGACAGTAATAATCGAATCCTGGTTCACTGCTGCAGACAAAGTTGTGCTGACTTATTTCATGAATCAATGCTTCATTTCTCTCTTCCTTGTTCCGGAAATACTGCGCTGAGCATACTCGTTTGCTTATTGAATCCAGTTCCGCCAGAGAACCCACACTTCCAAGAGCCGAGAAATATACCAGCACTTCACCAGGATCCAGTGACTTCACCACATGTCCCATAGCACAGGGGAGAACATTCTCCTTCATCTGTGCTCCTTTTACACTGAAAGGTGAGGCTTCCATGAATTCCACTGGATAGCGGAAGTCACTGAAGGATCCGAAAATTTTTTGTGGATCAACAATTGGAATAACCTGTTCAAGGTGTTCACCGGATTCAGTGTACGCAAGGTAAAAATTACCTTCCTCTACTTTGACAACCTCCGGACTATCTTCCTGCTTGACCTTAGAACGGAAAAATGCAGCACCGGACTGGGAATCAACAACCTCAACAAAGGCTTCAACCAGTCGACGCATATACTTCAGATTCAGATTATCTACCCCGAAAGGAATAATCAAAGGCAAGCCATCCAGGACCTCCATTGATTTTGTGCTGCTACTTAGGTTCCTGAGGGTCAGCCTGCGCATAATTCCTGCAAAGTTTTCATCGGGTACTGTAAAATAATCCACCCGAAAAAGCAGACCATACGTGTGATTTACCTCTTCAATACTCAGAGATTCCGGACGGATAATCATGCGCTGTGAACAATCTATTTCCGGCAGTACACTGGTGTTCTGGAAGGGCTCATAAAACTGTAAACCTCTGTCAGTCTCAAGCTTCAGGAATGTTCTGAAGCCCTGCGATGAACTCAACTGATACGCTCGATTTGCAGGCAGAAACTCCATGATTGCGTGATCCTTATCCTGCACACCCATACTACACAGGCACTGCCCTCTATTCACATAGAATGCCCACATTGGCATACCATGGATACCAGAAATACCCGGAAGGAAGCTCGAAAAAGGATTCATTGCATTATAGTTCTCGATTATGAATTCACCGGAGTTTCCCAATGTACACGCATTTTTCTTCAAATAATTATCCTCCAATAATACTCCTGCGCTCAAAGCAGCTCGGTGCATCACAAGCATACTAAAACCATTGCTCGGGATTTCATTTGCAGGATTTAATCGTGTTCATTGTCAAATATTAGCCGATTGCAGATTTCCACCTGTTAGCGGCCGATTTAAATGGATTATACAAGTATCTGCTTTTATACTCGAATTCAGGCTACTGCTGAAAACAGGAGAATATAGTGAGATTTACCGGAGGCAACTGGAAGTCAGTATCTATTCGAAAAAAGCTGATCACTACATTTCTGCTGATTTCTTTGCTGCCGATAATTATCATTACCAGCGTGAGTTCCTGTGTGAATTACCGGTACATATACCAAGCAAATATCGCGCATAATATTGAAAGCTTATCCTGGTCTCAGGAACAACTCGACAATTTCAATAATGAAATTCTGAACATATTTTATGCCCTTGAAATGGATGATGATTTCAGAAGATCCATAGAAAAATGGCAACGGGGTGCTCATACATTCTCTGAATTAGGAATTATCAGGAGAAAACTTGTTTCACACCTAAATCGCCATCGGGTTATATCGTCATTTGAAATAGTATTTCCGGATTCGCTTTCGGTTATCCATGCCAACCGGACTGGTGTCCGTATTGCAGACTCCAGAAACTCCGACAGCGCAGAATCCGCCATTTATGTACGTGACCCTGACATGCAGACTAATCTTTTCTATAAGAACAACTCAAGCAGCATGGAGGCTGTACATGACATGCGGCGTTTTGAAGATCGTAAATTGATTGCACAAATCAGAATCGAGCTGCGGCAGCAGGAACTGCAGAATTTTGTCAGTAAGACAAAGCTGTTCAATGAGGAGAATCTGTTTTTATTTAATGACGACATGGAATGCGTCTTATCGGGCACCGAACAGCATGGGCTTCAGGCCCTCTATGATTTTATCCACTCAGAAAACGAGCACGTCGGGAGCCGCTCCGAACTCGTACGGACGGCCCATATCGGACAATGGATTGTTTTCAGCACACACAGCAGTAATAACAAACTGAGCATCGGAAAAGTAATGAATCAGAAGGAGCTTGTGCGCGCGACAATGCCTACTATTTACACCGGTATTGCAGTCAGCGCACTAAGTATAATTGGAGCCTTGCTTGCTTCCCTGTTCCTGTCCAGTGTTATGAGTAAGCCACTAATCAGTCTGGCCAAGCGGGTTCAGGCAATACAGCTTCATACCCTTATTCTGGAGAGTGACAGCGACCTCGATGATGAAGTGAGTATAATTGAACATCATATCACCCTTTTCATCGAACGAATTCGGGACCTTATCAGAAACGAATATGAAATCAGTCTGCAGGCGAAAATGGCTCAGATTCAAGCCCTGCAGGCGCAGTTAAACCCGCACTTTCTTCATAACACCCTTCAGCTCATAGGCAGCATAGCTCTCTACGAAGATGCCCATGAGGTATACAAGATATCCGGAGCACTGAGCAAGTTAATGAGATATTCCATGGCCTTTGATGATCAGGGAGGCAGTCTGGTTACGGTCAGCGAAGAACTTTCACATATGGATAATTTCTTTCTGATTCAGACAGAACGATTCAAGGACCGAATAACAATACAGACATCCATAGACCCGGACGTCGGAGACTGTCTTATTCCCAAACTGCTGATTCAGCCCATAGTGGAAAATGCGTTTCAACATGGATTTTCCAAAAAAACCGGTGAGTGGAGCCTGAACATACATGCCAACATCGATGAAAACAACAAGGTTCACATAAGCGTTCTGGATAATGGAGTCGGAATACCGGCCAAAAAACTATCGATATTGCAGGAAAAAATCAGACAGCGAAATCAACACAAAAACCATATTCAACCGCTGAGATTAAAAGAGCATATAGGAATACTGAACACAAACGACCGGATACGTCTGCTTTTCTCTGACGATGATGGCCTGCAAATCAGAAGTGTAGAGGGTGAATTTACCGAAGTCGAAATGATTTTCGACGCCAGGAGGGTATATGGCTGATCTGAAGGTGGTAATAATTGACGATGAAGCGTGGACCCGGGATACCATTAAAAGAATCGGAAGGTGGAGAGAATTCGGTTTTCGAATTGCGGGAGAGGCGAATGATGGAATTTTCGGACTGGAATGTATTCGCCAGCTGAAACCTGATCTGGTTATTACCGACATGAAAATGCCCGGTCTCGATGGAGCACAGATGCTGAAGGAACTCCAGAAACAGGAACACAAGCCAAAGGTGATCATTATCAGCGGCTACTCAGACTACAGCTATACCAGGCAGGCTCTGGCAGTGCATGCAGTTGATTACCTGCTTAAACCAATTGACAGCAATGAGCTCAATTCACTACTCCAGCAATGTGCGATTGACCTGCATGCCCAGAGTGACAGATCATCTTCACACACAATTTTTGAAGGTCTCCACAACGTCGATAGCGACTGGCTCAGGAAATATCAGTCTATCCGAGACAGTAGCTGTAGGAGCATCTCTGCTTTATCATCCTCAGGATTCAAGGAAGCATGCACACGTCTGAAGGATCTTTATTATGAATCAGATATTGCAAGCCGTCCCGGTGTTCTTATTAAAATCAGCTATGATCTGCACTCCTTTCTTGAAGAGCAGCTAATCAGCTGGCCGGCAGATGACATTAATATATCCATCGCAATAGGAGAGAACATTACCATTGAAGAGCTCATGGATCACTACTCAGCCATAGTAAAGAAACTTATCGCAGGCAGAGTAGCCCAGAGTCAGCAGACCCACCGCATCGATCTTCGCCCGATATTGCACTATCTTGAGAATAATTTCCAGGATTCAATCTCCCTGGTCGAATTGTCAGAAGAGTTCGCTGTCAGCAAGGAATATCTTTGCTCGCTTTTTAAAAAAGAAACGGGATGTACAATAACGGAGTATCTCACACGCATCAGAATGAACAAAGCCAGGGATCTGATTACCCACTACCAGCTGCCGCTCAAAAAAATACCGGAAATGGTAGGCTATATTGATGTTTCGCATTTCTACAAGACGTTCAAGCGCTACTTCGGGGTGACCCCGGGGCAATTCCGGAACAATCAGCACGCAGATACTGTTGATGCAGAACTTAATAATGGACAATCCAGCTGATTAATCCAGACAAATGCATTATTCAGGATGTGTTCTACCATTAAACAATCATTTCAACAAGGAGAGAAAAATGAAACGATTTTTGATTGGTTTAACCATCATTTTCACACTCTGCTATTCCCTGTCTGCCGGCGGCACGCAGGAGTCAAAAACGGATACTGAAAAGGTGACGCTCAATGTCATGATGAGCTTCCCCCGCTTTACCGAGCAGATGGAGACCTATTTTGATCAGTTCGAGAAAAAGATGCTTCTGGAAAGAGGTATTGAAGTCGAAGTTATCCTCGAGATGCCAAGCTCGGGCCAGTATGAGAATATTCTGCAGACACGTCTGGCTGCCAATGATGCCCCTGATCTTTTTACCCTCCATGCATCAGCCAACCTGCCTACATATCAGCGCTCTGGTTACCTCGCAGATCTCTCGGATCAGCCCTTGGTTGACAAACTGTATCCTGGAGTCCGGGAAGCAGTATCGATTGACGGTAAGGTCTACGGAGTCCCGCTCGAAAGCATGGCATGGGGCTACCTCTATAACAAAGACATCTTCGAAAAATGTGGCCTCAGTGTCCCGGATACCATTGATGAAATGAAGCATGTCATTGAAGTCCTGAAGTCTAATGGCTACACACCATTTCTGCTCGCATTTCAGGAGCAATGGGTTCCTCAACTAATGACTGCATTGTCACTGGGCGGAAAAGTCAGCGGACATGTTCCTGACTGGGTAGATAGAATGTACAATGATGCAGGTTCCTACGAAGAAGTTATCGACATATTCAATATTATTGATCTGATAATGGAAAACGGAACTGCCCGTGCAATGGAAACGGGTTCTGAACAGGGAGCCGCCAATTTCGCAAATGGTCAGGCAGCAATGTTTGTCCAGGGCACATGGAGCGCAGAATCAATTCTGTCAGTTAATCCGGACATAAGAATCGGAGTAGGTGCACTCCCTATTACCAATGATCCAGCAACAACCATGGTCAACCTTGCAACCACAACAACACTGGCTGTTCATTCCGGTACAAAGAACCAGGAAATGGCCATGGCCCTGATCAACTACATCCTGGATGCCGAGGACAGTTCAGCACTGTATGAATCTCTCAGGTTCAACCCCG
Source organism: Spirochaeta dissipatitropha (assembly GCF_054657935.1). Classification (NCBI taxonomy): domain Bacteria; kingdom Pseudomonadati; phylum Spirochaetota; class Spirochaetia; order Spirochaetales; family Spirochaetaceae; genus Spirochaeta; species Spirochaeta dissipatitropha. The sequence goes on from NZ_BAAHXT010000009.1 coordinate 139,292, forward strand.
TAGCCAACGTACATGACTTTGAACAGTTTTCATGGAGTGAAGATGCATCTGCTTATGTAGCTGCAGGCCGATCGTACCGTGACCTGGTCCTGCCGCAGGCCGTAACCGATGAACAGGGAAAATTGCTGCAGCTGTACTATGTCAACAGATTCGACCCGAAGGATTTTGTTAAGGAAATGGACAGAACTTTTGCTGCTGCAAATCGTGCTCGAAACCAGTAAAGAAGTTTGAATATCTCTGAGACAAACACACGTTTGGAGTTAAATGAAAGGGCCTGCCGAATGGCAGGCCCTGATTTTTAACTTCGCTCTCGAGCACGGCTTAGCTTCCGGAAGAATCCAGCCGTGCTAACGCATCCCCGGTCCAGTCCACAGGCAGGGAATGCCCTGACTCATAGACCAGCAGTTCCTTCTGTGTTCCGATAATCTGTGAATACAGCCAGCGGACATCATCTATTGGGCTTGTCTCATCTGTAGACCCAGTAAAAAAACAGCTTGCGCGTCCGAAAAAACAATCCAGATTGTTATGCAGTGAATACTCATCATTATATTCACGCTCCGGACAGGGAGCTGCCATGAACACCTTATTAACAGGCAAAGGAAGATTCCGCTGAAGCAATTTTACCGCAACATGACATCCAGCCGAATAGCTGATAACAGTCAATTCCCTGTATCGATGTTTCTTCACCAGTCCTTCGATCAGGGTAGCAGCAGCATCTGCCGAACGTGACAGAAAGAGCGGCCAGAGATCATCCGATATATCCGCAGAATCAAAACCTGCCTCCAGCGCTGTGAAGCTCCCATGACCATATAGATCGGGCGCAAGCCAGGAAATAGAACGGGAATCGAGACCTTCTGTCAGATTACCGCCTTTGGTAAATCCATCTTTTTCAATCCAGTCAGCGCTGGAAGCTTCCTGTCCATGGATCAGCAGGACAAGATTTGAGCTTGACTCATATTGTTTTCCTATAAAATTCATTGATTTCTCCTCAATTTTTCTGGCCATTTTTCCAGTAATTTTTGTTTGATTTATAAATTCATGAAGTGAGGAGAGAACTTACAGAAAAACCTGTGGATTTCATATCATTATATACATAGCTATATTCTATTCTGATTATTGATCTCCCGTCAACGGAAGCCGGCTCGTGAACAGGGTGAAAACCTGCCACAGAAAACTGTGATCAGCTACCTGCACATACGGGCAAGATGCTCATATACAAGTCGTGGTTGGGCTACAGCAAGTGACAACCCGGCTTCCTGCACCAGCTCTATCTGGATATCAGGGCGGATCTCCCGAAACACACCGAGATGTTCAGGCAGGGTAGTGGAATTCTCAGTGCCATGTAGCAGCAAAAGGGGCACATTGTAAACCTCAAGAAGCGGAGCCCAGTCATTCAGCATCAACTGGAGATCCTGCTCAAAGCCCGCTCCGGACTGATTCAGATAAAAACTGTAACTTCCAATGATACCGCTGAGCAGCTCCGGTCGCTGCATAACCGAGGTATCAGGTTCAAGATTTCTGAAAATGACATCTGTCCATTGCTGCGGGCCGAGTTTTCGCATCTGGACAACCAATAAGCGGATGAGTAGATGTGCAAGCCAGGGAGCATGCCTTGCAGCCTGAATGAATACACCCTGATGCTCAGGTATGCTCTGAATCTGCTCGAGTTCGCGGAAAGGAGGTGCAGCAGAAACAGAAAGTATCCCTTTTACCCTGTCCGGGCAGCAGCGCGCAAATGCAAGCGCAGGTATTAGAGCAACCTCGTGAGCATACAGTGTGACCTGGCTTAAGCCCTCCTGATCCAGCAGTGACAACATATCACGACAGCAGCAGTCAAGAATCGTTTCCTTTCTGGAAGGCGCATCCGTCCGGCCATATCCGGGACGTTCGATTGCATAGATACTCAGACCATGCCTGTGTGCAAGTCGTCGATCATGAATATACTCTCCTGCTCCGAAGGATGGACCGTGGAGATACAGCACTGGAGCGCCGGAAATATCTCCGAAGTGACGCCAGCCAACCCGACGGTGCTCCCGGACAAAAAGCGATGATTTCAGGGTTGTTTCTTTATCCTGCAAAGGAAAATATCCACTGACTGTTTGTGAGGGTTGAGTCAGGTTTACTGCAGATGAAAAGGAAACCGAAATCGTAGATGAAGCAGCGGTAGCTGCGGCTGCAGCTGCCAGGCTGGCCGCTGACAACTGGCTTGCAGTTCCAAGTTTTTGGAGGATACTCTTGATTTGCTGACGGACAGTTCCTGGTGCACGGCTCCGCAATCCTGCAATTGCATCACTGCCGAGCCCCCTGGACAAGAGCCCCAGAATATCGAGTTCACTCCTGGAAAGATTATATATATCTCGCAGAGCCCGGTTAATCGACGGCGGCCAATGCTGCTGCAGACCTGTCAGAATAAAGGCCCGGTACCAGGGATAATAGCTGCCGGAAAAAAGCAGTGACTGAGTCTGTGATCCCCGATTACGTTGACGCAGCCTGATCAGACTCGGTCCGGATTCCTCATTCAATCGCTTCTCAAATTCCTCGAACTCACTTCGGGTGATGCCGAGGGCAGAAATCCCGTCACCATTAACAACCTGCAGGAGTGCTTCTGCAGCCGGGTTCAACGAAATTATCTGCCCGGATTCACTCAGGGCCAATGAAGCAGCACCTTGTTCATTTACCAGCGCGAACAGCTGATCATCCCTGACAGAATTCTGCTCAATCTCGATAAGTGCAGTGCTGAGCAGCAGTGCAACATCCTCCGGCAGTTTTTCTTCACCTCGAATCATCGGGAGGAGAATCTGTATAAGATCATTCAAGTCTGCACGGCCTTCTGCAACTTCAAATACCAGTGCAGCGATACTTGACTGAGACAATTCTTCCTGAAGAAAATCCATCGCTATAAAATACGGATTTTTTCCTTCCGGGGCTATCAATGCCTATCAATCAATCAGCAGCAGCACAAACAGTAATCAGCAATTCCTGATTTCCGAAGCGCCCGCTTCTTATGCTCAGATTGATTTTACCAGCTTCTCCATGACTGCGAAGCCAGAATACCGCCCAACCGGCGGTCAGCGGCAACAAAGATGGCCCCATTACACTACCGGGTCCGCTGACTGTCAGCTCTATTGCATCCATGGTATATGGATGAAGGTTTCCGTACTGATCCAGGGCCTGTATGCTGATTCGTGTGCAGTCCCAGTCACCACTTTCCAGCTGCAGGTCGTCTGCGTGAATCTGCAATTGATCTGCGCGGGCATCTCCCCCGTAACTTCTGCGAAAAACCTCAGTACCGTTCAGGATCCCGGCAATCTCGAAACGCTCGTCACGACTGCCCCAGCCCAGGGCAAAACGGGTAACAAGCTCATATATTTCGGCTCTGCTTTTTCGGTAACGCAGCATTATCCAGGCAATCTGCAGGAGATCGGGAATTCCAAGGCTATCAGGGCCGCTGCTGAGTGCCTTGCCGACAATCCGTCTCAAGCAGCCTTGATCACGGGCTGTGAATCCGGATTCCTGCAGCTGATCCCCGATCAGATCACGAATTACTACCGGAGGATGGGGAAGTGAAGCGAAGGTTTTTCTGTCCGGGAAGAATTCACCTATCCTTGAATCTCCTCGGTAGAGAACTATTGAATCGCAATTGGTATATATTTCTATGGGCAAGGGTCGGGCAGCACTGCGCTCACCCTTGGTGAACAGACTGGCCGCCTCCAGCACAATCTTCTTCTCTGGAGAAACCTGGCTTGCATATACAGCGGCGGCATACTTGGGCTGACGAAACATGTCACTGACACCATGATAACAGATCCGGTCACCGGATCCAAAATCCTTGTGCGTATTGTAATCAAAGGCACACCAGCCAATCACTCCGCTACAGTCCTTCATTCCAAGCGCCTTGTCCAGCACCCTGGCATGCCGTAAGGCATGTTCACGCAGCCGCTCTTCGTTATCAAAGGATTTAGAAGGAAACATGTGGCCGTTATGCTCGGTAACCATATAAGGAACAGACTTCCCTGCGGCAGTCACGGCCCGTGGTTTCTTGAGAATCCGCGTACCACCATCATGCGTGAAATCGTTGAATGTATAGACATCTTCAAGAAACTCACTTCTCTCGATTACCCTGACGCCCCCCGTCTGCCGATCCGGATCCAGTTCACGTGCAATTCTGTTCGTGCGCTCGTAAAAATCATGATTATCTGCGGATTCATTGATCCTCACCCCCCAGATAATTATTGATGGGCGATTCCGGTCGCGCATAATCATTTCCTCAAGTTCCTGACAGGCCACATCCTGCCAGCTGGCGTCACCGATGTGCTGCCAGCCGGGGAGTTCCTCGAAAACCAGAAGACCAAGCTCGTCACAGGCATCCAGAAAATGCCGGGACTGGGGGTAATGACTGCAGCGCACCAGATTCAGATGCAGCTCGTTTTTCAGAATCCAGGCATCACGCTGCTGGGCACGCCAGGGCATGGCATATCCGGTATACGGAAATGATTGATGTCGATTCAAACCGATCAGCGGGAGTCGGCTGCCGTTCAGGTAGAAGCCATCCGCCCGGAACTCGACATGCCTGAATCCGATCCTGCGTGTAGCGCTGTCAAGCATGTCATTCCCCTGCATGAGTTCCAGGGATACAAAGTACAAGTTCGGGTTCTCATTACTCCAGAGATCGATATCATGAAGGCCCTCAATTCTGATCCGGCTCACCTCCTCCCCGGACTTAACAGTATAGCTCTCTTGTGCACATAGACGACCAGCTGAATCTGTCAGTCTGCATTGTAGCATCAGATCGAAGGAGGGCACCGGATCCAGTTTCACTTCTACATTCAGGCTCCTGGATTCACTGAGTACATTCTCTGTACGCACAAAAGCATCATCTATAAATATATGAGGACAGCAGCGGTGCTGAACTTCGCGATACATGCCGCCATAGGTCAGATAATCAACTACATGTCCGAATGGAGGAATATCGGGCCGCTCGGTCGAATCGACCCGGACCAGAATCCGCGCTGTGCTTCCCGGTTCAGAATACCTGCTGATTTCTATGCTGAATGGAGTGTACCCTCCACGATGACTACCAGCAAGAATGCCGTTCACCCAGACATCGGCGGCGCACATAACAGCTTCAAAATCAATAAACTGCCGGGGACTTCCATCAGGGAGATCAAGTTCATACCAGTACGAACTCACAAACTGATAGCAGTTCTCATCAAAACCATTCGCGGGAAGTTCAAGATTTGTATGGGGCAAGCAGACCGGAGTCCAGTCCGCAGGGCGAAAATCAACATGAATATACTCATCCCGAAAATCAGCAGTATACAGCCAGCCACGGTTTATTGTTTTGCTTGTTGTGCTCATAGCTGAAAGTATACACCATGTACCGCGATCTTGACCTCTTTCCAGGCGTCAGCATTAATGGAGATCGCATAGCAGATCCCTTTTTTGAAATAACTGCAGACCTCATTCCCGAGCAAGGAATAATCGTCCGGGATGGTAAGAGGAGATATTTAAGGGTGAGGAAATTACAAAATTAAGTGCAATTTCCTCCTCGCATAAGTAGCGAATACTCAAGTTGTTTTATGTAAACAACTTGAGTATTTATAATCTTGCGAATGCTAATGCAAAATGCAATTTTGCACAAAGCTCGGGTGAATAATTGAATATTTTTTATTTTGTATTATAATTTATCTCAAATAACTTGCTCGGCAAGAGGAGAAGGATATGAAAAAAAATGTAAGAACAATTTTAGCAGTATCTGCAGCATTACTGCTTGTCCTGGCCCTGGGTTCATGCGGGCTGTTTGGTTCCACCGTTGTGGTAACCGTGAATGTGACCGGTACTGATTATGGAGGAGGTGCCGATGTGTATGTCGGTATAGCCAAAGGCTATGCTCTATCAAAAACCACACTGGATGATCTCGAAGTACTGGAAGTTACACAGATTACTCCCAGCGAAACCGAACAGAGCGTCGCATTTGAGGTACCATCACAATCGAATTATACAGCTTTCGTTTTTCATGACCTGAATGAAAACGGAGAGTATGACGAAGGCGATACCGTACGAATGTCCAGTGAAGCAGCAATCAGTTTTCTTGAAGAAGACATTACTGTTTCGATAGACTACAACTACTGATCTAGCTTCGCAGGTGCTCCAGCCGAGCGAGCACCTGCATTAGCCTCTTCCGGATCATTTAGGTATCTTTACTGAATGAAAGCAACACGGTTCACGGTTTTACCCGGTCTTATGCTCCTTGTATTCGTTTCACTCAACTCCTGCGCGATCTTTTCGCAATCCTACCAGCCGGATAGCTATGCGCTGTCGATGGCTGAAGAACTGGAACAGCAGGATCAGCTTACAATCGAGAAGAAATATCTCCGTCTGGATCCTGCTCCAGCAACTGCGCAAGGATCCGGAACCAGTCACTCATACGGCATTATCTTTTACCCCGGAGCAAAGGTAGCCCCCCTCGCCTACCTACCGTTGTGGGAAAGATTCAGCCGGGAAGGCTACACAGTGTTCATTGCCGACATGCCCCTGGATTTCGCTTTTCTCCGCATCAATGCAGCTGCAGATATTCAGCAGCAATACCCGGATATCCGTAACTGGATTATTTCCGGTCACAGTCTTGGCGGGGCGATGGCTGCTGAACATCTTAAAAAGAACTGGCAGAATTTCGATGCTCTTGTGCTGATTGGAAGCTATCCAGGTTCATCCACGGATCTGTCGGAGATGGCGATTCCGGTCCTTTCCATCCGGGAAGAGCTCGGTCTGCCGGACAGCCAGGAAAAGGCTGATGCGGTCCGTGGCAACCTTCCACCCGAGACAATCTTCGAGATTATTCCCGGAGCCAATCATGCCCAATACGGGAACTACGGAGTCCAGAGAAACGACGGTCAGGCTCTGATCAGCCGCGAAGAACAGCAGGAAATTACGAGCGATCTGGTGCTCACATTCCTGGCTGAGCAGGGAATCAGTCCCAGATAATCACTTGTTGAATTTTACCAGCTGATTATTACCAGTCGATTATTGTCCCATCCGTTCGAACCGCAATCGGCAGAAAACGTTGCTGATAGGGGTAATCCCCAGCAGCCTCGGTGCTGAAACTACAGCCAAGGCCGGGCTGCTCAGGATCAGGCAGTGCAACGGCCCCATGCTCTGGCACCGGAAGCCTGCCGAACAGCGCTTCGCTCTTTCCGTTCTCCTTCGGACACCATTCCTGAATACCAAAATTCTGAACCGCAAGATCAACATGAATATTTGCCAGGTGTCCGATCGGGGACAGATCCGGGGGACCATGCCAGGCTGTCATTACATCAAACATCTGGGCGAGGTGGGCAATTTTGAGTGCAGCCGTTATTCCGCCAACGTGTGACAGATCGACTCGTATAAAATCAATCAATTTCCCGCTTAAATAAGGCATAACCTCATCATAACGGTTCAGCAGCTCACCAAAGGCGATCGGCTGAACACAGTAGCCGGAGCGGATTCTGGTAAGATTCGCCACTGCGGACTCAGGCCTGAAGGGGTCCTCCCAGAAATAGAGATCGGCATCCTCAATCTTCCTGGAAAAACGTATTGCTTCTGACACAGTCAGGCGCTCATGACTGTCATGCAACAGCTTTATTCGAGGTCCAACAGCCGAACGTACACTCGACAGCATGGCCGGCACCCGGTCTATATACATCTCCGCGTCCCAGACTTCCACCAAAGGATGGCCCACCGGCAGGATTTCGGTCGTGCCATAGGTCACATTGCTGTTGTCATCGCTCAGAGATGCCTGCACCCGGATGGCAGTATATCCTTCCTCAACCCTGGCCTGTGCTCCCGCAACAAGCTCTTCCTCGGTTGACCCCGAAACATGGACATACACCTCTGCCCGGTCCCTGAACTTACCTCCGATAAGCTGCCAGACCGGCTGACCGGCAATTTTTCCCCGGAGATCCCAGAGAGCCATATCTATACCTGACAGGGCAGTCATGGCGACACTCCCGGGTATCCAGTATGCCGACTTGTACAGAAGCTCCCAGATCGCATTGTGGTTTCTTACTTCCTTGCCAATGAGCAGCGGGAGAAATGACTGCCGGATATATTCAGCAACTGCCGGCTCGCGTCCGTTCAGGGTAGCATCGCCAAGCCCGAACAGACCATCTATATTGGTGCAGATGCGAACAATCACATAATTCTGATCTGCGTCGACAACAAAGACTTCAACATCTGTAATTAATATTTCTTTCATTCCGGGACTCTCCATTAACAGTACTCTGTTATTGTATGCCCGGGACAGCGGAATGGTAAAGAAGAAAACCGGGTATCAGTTTATATTCAGCTGAACAGGGAACTCTATGGGCTTCCCGAGATGAAAGCCCTGGAGGTACTGTGCCCCTGAACCTGCATAATGTTGTACGGCTTCTTCTGTTTCGATATGCTCAATTACTGTCTCAGCCTGGATTGAACTGCAGAATACCAGCAGTGATTCAACCAGCTTTTTGGCAGCTGAATTGGTCAGAGCCCGCTTGGCCAGCTCTCCGTCAATTTTGACAATGTCCAGTTCAAGCTGCCAGAGAGCACCAAGATTGGAGTAGCCTGCCCCAAAATCATCCAGTGCAATTCTGTAGCCTCTTGCACGAAGCTTTCTCAAGGTATGTATGATCTGTGGAGATTTCCAGAAGGGATCCCTCTCCAGCAGCTCGATTATCATAGATCCATTCGGAATCCTTGCTGATAAATCGAATAGCTGATCAAGAATCCTGGGGTCCTGCAGATCACGTAGTTGAACATTTACTGATACTGTATTCCCTGTATCCAGAACAAATTCACCTGCAAGCATGATTACCCGTGAAGTAAAATCTCCCAGCAATCCCGCTGATTCTATCAGCGGCAGGAATGGATATATCGATCCACTCGCCCCATTTTCATCAAATATCCGGGCAAGTCCCTCATACCATGCAGGAGCTGCATCAATATGTTCGGCATAATACACTGGCTGATACCTGAGTATGATCCTCATTTCATCGAGATTTCTGCAGATAAGCCCATGAATATCCCGGTTAATGAGTGCATGCCGATTTACAGGAACCGAGTCAGAATTGAACTCCCATGTGGAGTACATGGTCTCTGCACGTTGCAGTGCTTCCATCGCGGCAGCAATTGATGTCCTGCTGCACGTTGAGCTCCTGTGTATTGCTGCCCCAAGTCTCACAACCGGCCGAAAATACTGACCGTTTTCCAGCGAGAATTCATGCTGCTCAAGTGCATCCAGAATCTGGCTCTGGGACGGTTGTGTATCAGAGAATGGTATAGCAAAGGTATCGGCATGGATTCGGAACAAGCCGAAAGCCCCCAAACCGGTAAGCGTCACCCTGCTCAGCCGCTGCAGATCCTGCATCCAGTCACTGCCATATATCTGATTCATGGTATGGTAGTTCGTAATCCTGGCAAGCACAAATAGAATTATATCTCTCCCCGATTCATCCAGTTCCTTGCAGAGATGCTCACTTATCGGATGACCGGTCTCAGGATCATGAAGTGTCTGGACAAGCAGGGCTCTGTATGCCCTGCTGTAAACCATGCTCCCGCTCCAGGAAACTACATATACTACCGCCAGGCTGGCAGCCAGAACAGCAAGCATGGAGGTGCTGTATTTTTCAGGCCAGTAGGGCAGCAGGGCAGAAAGCGCAAGGATCCACAGGATGAGCGATTCCACTATCAACGCTCCAGCCCAGAACAGTCCTCTGCGAGGTCCCATGAGCTGAAAGGCAGTAATTATATAAACCACAGCTGTAAGTACTTCTATATTTCTTGTATAATCAAGAACCAGTGCAAAGGGGTAGCCGAAAAGGAAACCCAGAAGGATCACTTTTTTCCACTTGCCTTCCTCCCGTGTCCTGTACACAAATACAGCGAGGGCAACCATAAGAACAAATGAGAAGATATAGGACCAATACAGATCCGACCGACCCTTGACCCGGTCTGCTACAGCAAAAGAAATCGGGATCAACATGGAGACCCCGATATATATAAAAGCCAGATTCACATGGTGCTGTTCGCGGTAATTCCGGTGAGCACTGTACCTTCCTGACTGCATACTTGTTCTATTCATAAACACAACCTGCTATTTTATCGACAATACGGGTTGATTTCTGCAGAAACAAACAAGTATTTGCGCAATATCTGTGGCACCTTTATAATGATAGTGAATACCTGTGTATTGGAGGCTGATTTGAAATCAGGAACAATTCTGGGAGTCTTAATTCTAATCCTCTTCGGATCATGCGCTACTGGCTCCGGAAGTCTGTTCGAGGCAGAATTGAACTCCAGCAGCAGATCCGCATCCAGGAGCAGCGCATCAGCTGAATCTTCAGATGATCAGAACCAGGCCTCGAGTACAGATAATGAGAATGAAGATAAGGAAAACGGAGAAGCCGAAACCCTTTCTCCCGGCATACATATTCACACCAGTCCCAGCGGATCGCAGATTTTTCTGAATGGTTTTCCACTTGGACTATCCCCGCTGCACATAGAGCCGCGAAGGGGAACCTACCAGATCCGGGCAGAGAAATCAGGGTATTACTCAAGCACTATATCACTACGCTATTCACCAGGTGATGTACATGAAATCAAGCTGCACCTGGAACAGATCACCGGAACCCTTATAGTTACCGGCAATGTTCACAACGCCAGACTGAGAACCACCGGTCATGTTTTTTCGCTGAACCAGGAAGTGGAGCTGCCCATTGGAAGATACACGATTGAGGCACGGGCCTTCGGATATGAAACCGAGTCCTTCGCGGTGGAAATTCTGGAAAAACAGACAACCAGGCTGGAACTGGAAATGACGCCGGTCCCCTTTCGCGTTATTTCTATTGAGGTTCCGAGAAGATCCTTCTCTCCGATGGATTCCGGGATCTACAGCCGGATGACCGCCAGAGTCGAAGTCAGTGCTCCTGGATCGGCTGTTTATGAAATACTCGACAGCTCCGGCCGGCGAGTCCATGGGCCTCAAAGCATAAATTTCAACCAGCGGCAAAGCAGTTTTTCATGGACAGGTCTGGACAGGTCCGGGAGACGGCTTCCGGACGGCAGTTATTTTATGAGCTTCGAAGCGGAGGACGGCAGTCGTTTCGAGCAGCCGATCCACATTGACAGCTCAGTAAGCATGCGCTACCGAAGTATGTTCAGCACTGCAGCAGGAACCCTTCTCTCACCGCTGCCAGGCCATCTTCCAGCATTCTCGGTACAGGCTGGATTTCTTGTACTCAGCCACCGTGAATCAGCAGGCAGTATTACTCCGAGTTCAGGTTCATTCCGCTTCTCGCCATCAAGTGGTCAGGAGATAAGTGCTGCCCTCAGTGGGGTTTCCTTCAGACCGACTGGTGAAGACGCACAGTTTCAGCCATCGGCCTCCATTGTGCTGTCTCAGCTACTCACAGGAGCTGCCAATCAGCCCCTCTCCACTGCGCTGCAGCTCAGGGCCAGTTATCGTCACGAGCATGGAGCAGACTTCTTCGTCGCCGACAGCGGGGCAGGACTGGCACTTCCTGTCTCATTCAGCTTCGGTGCTTTCACTCTTGGATTGACTCCGGAAATTGCAATGAATGGGTTTAATGCAAATTCTTTCTGGGCCTACGGCAGAGCGGCCCTACTTGCGGATGCCGGCAGCATAACTGCAGCGATTTCTACTGCAGTCAGAACCACTCCATTTGGAGCCGGTTGGGCAGAAGGCGATATTATTAGCTGGCCGCTGTCATCTGCTGCAGAGATTCACTGGCAGATCCCGGAAACAAGCCTGGTTCTGAGTGCGGCAGGCTTGTTGCGGCAACATCCTGACGATGGCTGGTATATGAGTGCCGGCGGTGGATTACAGGTTATGTTTGACGGTCGCTGATATCACCTGGAAGCTTACCTGGAAAGCTCAAGGAACTCATAGACCACCTGACCGCTGTTCTCGACCTCCATGCGGACTCGCTGGTTATCCACCAGAGACTGAAGCAGATACTCTGCCTCGGCAGCGCTGATATCAAGACCGATTACCGCCAGAGAGACAGTGAGACGTCCATTATGCTCGGCTGCCAGCCGATAAACTCTTGATTCCAGTTTTCCAGGACGGTATGTCCGGCGGGCAGTCAGATATATCATAATAATTGATATTATTAGAATCGGAATAAAACCAATCTTCAATGCTATTACTATTCCAAACATACTTGCCCTCCAATTCTATCTACCGGCTACCGAGGTTTTTATTCATATACCAGGATTCCCACATTGTTCAGTCTGCTTGCTCACCTTCCCATAATATGAGCAGCTCGCGGGATAGTTGCAATCTAAAACCAACTATGCAAGAATACGCAATATGAAAGTATCAACAATAAAACTGCTGATAGCAGGCTGTTTAGTTACCCTTTTTCTCGCTGGTTGCGCTACCCGGAATATCGAGACTCCTGAAGGATATACCCTGGTCTGGAACGATGAGTTCACTGGACGCAGGCTGGATGAAAGTAAATGGAACGCATTCCTGGGCGGAGGCGGTTTCGGCAACAGAGAACTGCAGTTCTACAGCCCGGATAACCTTGAAGTACGTAACGGAAATCTTGTCATTACTGCGGAACGCGGATTCTACCGAGGTCACGCCTATACATCCGGCATGGTCACCACCCAGAACAAAGCCGCATGGCAGTACGGCCGCTTCGAGTTTCGCGCGAAACTTCCCTATGGTCAGGGTATCTGGCCAGCAATATGGATGCTTCCCGAAGATCCAGACAAGTACGGCACCTGGCCGGTGAGCGGAGAAATAGACATTCTTGAACTGGTCGGGCACGAACCGAATGTTGCGCATGGATATCTGCATTATGGAGAGCCATGGCGGCACACCGGCACATCATATACATTGCCGGAAGGTGATTTCAGTGACAATTATCACGTGTTTGCCATTGAATGGGAGCCCGAGGAATTCCGCTGGTACATTGATGATAAACTGATTCAGACCCAGAACAGATGGTTCAGCACGAACGTGCTACGGGGTGAGGAATATCCCTTCCCGGCTCCCTTCGACCAACCCTTCTACCTGCGGATCAACCTTGCAGTCGGTGGAGAATGGCCAAAACCACCAGACGAAACCACGACCTTCCCACAGAAATTCTATATTGATTATGTCCGGATATTCGAAAAGAATCAGTAAAGACATCCATTAAACAGGCAAACAAGGGAATTGCAGTAAGCTCTGCAATTCCCTCACCTTTTGTGAGAATCCGGCACCGGAAATCAAGCCGGGCGGGATTTCTTCTTGGTATATACATCAAAACAAACTGCGGCAAGCAGAACAAAACCCTTGATCGCCTGCTGCCAATCCACGCTGACTCCCATGATGGACATTCCATTATTCAATACACCCATTACCAGGCCGCCTATAACAGCTCCTACTACCGTACCGATTCCACCGGACGCGGAAGCTCCCCCGATAAAAACAGCAGCAATTGCATCAAGCTCAAACATGGTTCCGGCTTTCGGTGTGGCTGCATTCAGCCTCCCTGCAACTACCAGACCAGCTAATGCTGCCAGCATACCCATATTGGCATATACCAGAAACATAATCCGTTTGGTTTTAACTCCGCTCAAACGGGCGGCCTTTTCGTTTCCGCCAAGGGCATAGATATGGCGACCGAATACTGTCTTGTTGGTAATAAAAGTATAAATAACCATCAACGCTGTCAGGAGCACCAGAACCATCGGAATTCCGTTATGTTGAGCAAGGGTATACGTAAAAAGATTCACACCAGCAACCAGAAAGGCAGCCCTTGCGATCTCTGCACCGAAGGGCATTACTGCAAATCCGTAATTTTTCTTTATTTTTCTGGAACGAAGCAGCAGATACACCAGCACTATGGAGACCAGCACTCCTACTACCAGGGCCACAATATTCAAGCCAGCAACTTCCAGATCCCTTCCCGGAAGGTATCCTGCTGCAAGCGATTGAAATGAACGTCCGAAAGGCCCCTTGGTCTGTCCTCGCAGAATGACCATAGTAAGTCCACGGAAAATGAGCATTCCACCAAGAGTAACAATAAATGCCGGTATTCTGAAATAAGCAATAAACAGACCATGAAAAGCGCCTACTGCCAGACCCGCAGCCAGAGACAGAACAATGACCAGCCAGACCGGCAAACCGAAATCAACCATCATGACGGCAGCAATCGCCCCAATAAAGGCCACTACAGATCCGACGGATAAATCAATATTCCCCGTCAGTATACACAGAAGCATACCAATAGCCAGAATCAATACATAGCTGTTCTGCAGAATCAGGTTGGTAATATTCATCGGACGAAAAAGTATTCCGCCTGTAAGCACCTGGAACAGGAGCATAATGGAAATCAAGGCCACCAACATACCGTTCTGACGGACATTTCCCTTGAAATAGGATTTTATAGAATTCATGCGCTTTGTACCTTCCTTCTGTTCTTTTGATGACTCATTATACATTTCATTATGTTCTCCTGACTAGCTTCGGAGCGGGTGAGCACGCCAACAATCTCTCCTTCATTCATGACATATATTCTGTCACACATGCCCAGAAGTTCCGGCATTTCAGATGAGATCATCAACAGACCTTTTCCCTGTGCTGCCAGATCGTTGATCATAGTATACACCTCATACTTGGCTCCAACATCTATACCCCGTGTCGGCTCATCGAGGATCAGCACATCCGGTTCAGACATAAGCCATTTTGCCAACACAACCTTCTGCTGATTTCCTCCGGATAGATTCTCAACTACCTGCGCCACACCTGTACTGCGGATTGCCAGTGTTCTGCGGTAATTCTCAGCTTGAAGTATTTCCTCGCTGCCGTTGATTACGGAATTTCTACTGACTTTTGGTAGATTTGGCAGCGTTATATTCCTGCAGATGGAATCAATCAGAACAAGACCTAGTGATTTTCTGTCCTCGGTTACATATGCCAGCCCATTATCTATTGCTTCACTGACGGTATAGGGCCAGATTTCCCGATCCCGAAGAAATACCTTACCACTGTGTTTCTGTCCCCATGATCTGCCGAACAGGCTCATGGCGAACTCTGTCCGTCCAGCTCCCATGAGACCAGCGAGTCCAACAACCTCACCTTCATGGATATTAAGATTGATTGAACGCAGACTGTGTCGATCCTGATGCAAGGGATGATATACCGACCAGTCCTCAACTCTCAGCAGTTCTTCGCCTGTACGAACATCACGCCCGGGATATCGATCAGTCATTTCCCGGCCAACCATACTTTTGATGACCCGATCCTCATGAAAATCCTCATGATGTCGGTCTATTGTCTCAATCACCTTCCCGTCACGGATAATGGTAATTGCATCTGCAATTTCCGAGACCTCATTTAACTTATGTGAAATCAGGATACACGTAATTCCATGAGCCCTGAGTCCCTCAAGAAGTTTCAGCAGCTTGGCACTATCATCATCATTCAAGGCTGCAGTAGGTTCATCAAGAATCAGAAGTTTTACATCCTTGGACAAGGCCTTGGCAATCTCAACCAGCTGCTGCTTACCTACGCCAATGTCACCGACCAGTGTCTCCGGGTTATCATGCAAGCCTACCTTTTCCAGAAGAACTCGAGCCTTTTCACTGGTTTTATGCCAGTCTATAACGCCACAGGCGTTCTGTTCATTGCCGATGAAAATGTTTTCGGCTATCGAAAGCGAGGGGATCAGTGCCAGCTCCTGATGGATGATTACAATACCAAGACGCTCACTATCTTTCAGATCCTTGAATTCACAAGAAGCGTTGTCAAATAATATATCTCCTTCATACGAGCCATGAGGGTACACTCCACTGAGGACATTCATGAGTGTAGATTTTCCGGCTCCGTTCTCACCAACCAACGCTCGTATTTCCCCTTGCTGTACGGATAAGTCTACATTTGATACTGCGAGAACACCGGAAAAGCTTTTGCTGATTTTTCTCATTTCAAGAAGTGCGTGTTCCATGCCTCAATTCCTTTTGCATCCCAATGCATGCCGCAAAATAAATGAGCAGCCCATCAGGCTGCTCATTTTTAATGTGATCAGTTACCGACAATCTCTGCACGAGTATAATACCCGGAGCCAACCAGAACCTCTTCCCAGTTATTGATGTCCACCGAAACAGGAATTTCCAGGAATGACGGAACCACTTTAATACCATTATCATAGGTACTTGTATCATTGACTTCAGCATCCGTCCCCTGAAGTACTGCATCAACCATATCAGATGCCCGCAGTGCCAGAACCCTGGTATCCTTGAAAACGGTCTGAGCCTGCTCTCCGGCTAGTATAGACTTTACGGAAGGAAGTTCTGCATCCTGGCCGGTTACAACCGGCATCGGTCTGGATGCTCTATCACCATATCCAACACCTTTTAGAGCTGAAAGAATTCCAATCGAAATTCCGTCATAAGGTGAAAGCACTGCATGCACCAGATTATCTGTATAATGGGCAGTAATAATATTATCCATCCGCTGCTGAGCAGTTGCGCCATCCCAACGAAGGGTGGCAACACGTTCGAAATTGGTCTGGCCGCTTCGAACCACGAGTTGCCCGCTTTCAATAAAGGGATTCAGCTGATCCATTGCGCCGTCAAAGAAAAAATACGCATTGTTGTCATCCGGACTACCGGCAAAAATCTCGATGTTAAAAGGTCCAGCTCCTGATTCAAGTTCCAGAGCTTCGACGATGTAACGTCCCTGTTGAACACCAACGAGGTAATTGTCAAATGTTGCATAATAACTGACATGCGGACTGTTCCGGATCAGTCGGTCATATGCAATTACAGGAATATTATTCTCTGCAGCAAGATCAAGCACGTTGCTCAGAGCTTCACCATCAATACTGGCAATTACCAATACGGATGCACCTCTGGTAATCATATTCTCGAGCTGCGCCACCTGGGCATCAATGCTGTCCTCTGCATACTGTAAATCTACTCGGTAGCCTCGCTCTTCGAGCACTTCCTTCATGTAATTTCCATCACCAATCCAGCGCTGTGAAGACTGTGTAGGCATAGCTATGCCAACTAATGGAGTTCCATCATCTCTTTGACCAGCTGCAAATACCCCACCTGTTAAGGCGACAGACAGAACCAGAACGCAAAGAATAGAAATAATTCTTTTCATACCACTCCCCTTCGATAAAGATTAAAACGAAAGCATTTTTGCGCGCATTCATGATCATTTGCTTTCGTTTGTGATTATACCGTAGCACTACTTCTTTCAGCCGTCAACTTTTTTTTATAGAGATATAGCTTATTCGTTGGTAGCAAGACTCAGAATGGCTTCTTTGCTGGCCTCAGCTTTTGAAAACTCTCCAGCAATCTGTCCACCGGAAAGCACCAGTATTCTGTCAGCCATGCCGATTATCTCATCAATCTCGGAACTGAACAGAATAATGGAAGCGCCTTTGGCGACCAGATCATTCATTGCATTGTATATATCTATTTTGGCAGCAGCATCCACTCCGCGGGTGGGTTCATCGAGCAGATAGATCAACCCACGTCTCATAAAAGCCCTTGCCAATACGGATTTCTGCTGATTCCCGCCGGAATAGGATCCCACAAGATCATCCGGCATGCCGGGCCGGATAGCCATTCGGCGGGAATATTCAGAGGTCATTTCCCGAAGGCTGTTGGTATCAATTCCCCAACGGTCAACAAAGCGTTTGAGGCTTGCGATGGTCATATTCAATGAAAGATCAGCATGCGGAAAAATAGCTTCCGTAATTCTGTCCTCCGGTACAAGCACCAGTCCATGTGCAAGCGCTTCACCGGGATCTGTAAGACGGAGCAGCTTTGAGTTAACCGTTACAGTCCCGGTATCCACCGGCTGTGCGCCAACCAGACAGTGAGCAAGACGCGTTCTGCCAGAGCCCATTAGACCGGTAATTCCCAGAATCTCCCCACGCCGTAATGAAAAGGAAATATTCTCGAGAGCCGGTTTACTACACAAATCCTGTACCCGCAGCACCTCTCCACCTGGTTCAGGACAGGTCCGTGGATACATATGCTTTACCTGTCCACCGGTCATCAATCCGATGAATTCCTCTCGGGCTACCTTGTGTGCACTGCACGTTGTAACCAGGCGCCCCTGATGCATTACAGATACGCGATCACCGATTGTCTGTACCTCATCCAGACGATGTGAAATATACATAATCCCGATTTCCTGTGATCGAAGGGTTTTGACCGCATCGAAAAGCACCTCCCGTTCAGTGTCTGACATAGCAGAAGAAGGCTCATCGAAAATCACTATCTGCGGATCGGCGGCGATGGTTCTGGCCATAGCTGTCAACTGCCGCTCGGCATAACCCAGATCACCAACCAGAGAATCGGGATCAAGATCGACTCCGATCCGTTGAAATAATTCTATACAATACAAATAGGTACGTGACACAGAATACCATCGATGCTGGATTGGCAGACATACATTCTCAGCAACTGTCAGATTATCAAACAGCTGAATATCCTGATGCTGGTACACAATACCGCTTTGTGTCGCCTGATGAAAACCGGAAAAATCCACTGGTGATCCATTCACCTTGATGCTGCCGGAATCAGGTCGATGATATCCGGCAATCAACTTCATCAGAGATGATTTACCCGATCCATTTTCGCCAACCAGAATGTGAACCTCGCCTGGAAACAGATTCATATTGATATCATGAAGTGAAAATCCTGAAGGCCCCCTCCACGAAATGTTTTCCAGCTCCAGACAAGGATTCATGTCGATTCTTCCCCCCGATGGGACACAGTTTCACGCCCCTCAAAGACATCTATAGCAGTGTACAGTGCAGCACTGGAATTAAAGATTCTGGATTTAAAATCATCATCTATACCCGGGTGGGCAATGAGGGATGTTGCTGAGTTGATATCTCCGAAACGGTAAAAAGCATTGCTGCCAAACGCTGCACGCGTGCAGACCACCGTAGAGGAATCGGCATGCTCAGAAGCCGCTCTGATCAGATCGGCTTTCTGCTGGGAATCGACCGAAAACTGCAGGGCTGTATTTATTCCATCGACCTGATAAAACAACTGCTGGACGTAATAACGCTGCAGATGCTCGAGTGTAATGCTGCCATATACAGAACTACCTTCAACATCACCTCCAAGCAGTACTGCCTTGTTCTGGATCTGCTGACCCACAATACCTGCAATCCGAAGGTCATTCGTCAGAACTGTAACTGACTGGCGTGCAGACAGCTTTTCAGCAATCCTTTTATTAACCTCTCCGTCAAGCAGCATGACTATGCTTCGGTCGCTAATCATTCTGCAGCCAATCAAGGCCAGTTCAGATATTTCATCGGCATCAGATCCCTGTGAAGGAGTGTTAACAAGAGGTGCCTTACTGATTTGATTCAGGACCGCCCCGCCATGGGTTCGGGTCAGAAAGCCGTCATTCTCGAGCTTCATGAGATCCCTGCGTACGGTAACCTCCGAGACAGATAAAAGCGAGCTCAAGGCCGGAACCTCTACCTTCTCATGCTCGAGTATATATTCCTTGATTATCCGGATACGTTCAATCGCAAACATTTACGAAAGTATAGCATGGCAATCCTGTAGTCTGCCACAATTAATCGAACAGATATCTATGATTTATTGTGATCGTTTGCTTTCAAATGGGATAAAACAGCTGACAATGCCGCACAGACTACAGGACGGCATTGTCAGAAAAGTGTCGCGGCAGCCTATTTTCCTGCCGCAGACTCCCAGTTTTTCGGAACAAAGACATAGTCGTGCAGGCGAGCCTCAAAAAACTGCTCCCCGCCTTCATAGATATGACCGGAGAAGTGATAGCGCGTTCCGGTCATTCCCCTGAGTTTCTCCTGGTAGTCCGGATGAACAAAATACCGGGTTTCATCCATCCCATTCCTGACCACAATAACGACATAGCTGCGGGGCTCATTGCCGTACATGGTGGGAATACCGGTAATGGTCATTGACTCCTGTCCAGCTTTGTCTTTCTTCATGGTTTCACCTGCTTCCAGTGCTCCGGAATTATCAGTGATCTTCTTCTCCTCTGTATATTCCGCAGGTCCCGCTGTTACACAGGACGCTGCGAATGCTATACACAGGATGCAGAAAGCCGGAATTATTCGTTCAAATTTCATGTATACATCCTTTCAATTGACACAGTCCTATCTGATCATGAGGTAGAGCTGCACACTGTCGCTGTCCGGCTTTGCAAGCTCGATTGCCATCGAATCCATCCCGAGATCCTGCCAGCTGTCCTGTGACCAGACCTGGAATCCGTAGGGCCTAATTGCAGGAAAATTATGATTCACAATATCCAGAACATCAGGGCCATCTTCTACCTCGAACAGATCGAATGTAGGTATTGTATAGTTCAGACCATTCCAGGAATCCGACAGCCCGCTGAAGTCATGCTCGACTGCCTCATGACCAGTAGGGAAAACAAGAGTCTTTGCATACTCCTCGACCACCCCATTGAAGTCCACACTGTAACCCAGCTCCTGCAGTGCCTCATTAATTGAGTTTATCCCAGCATAACTATTCGTCGAGAGTTCGTAGAGCAATTCAGCGCCGCCGTAGTTCCGAGCAAGAAAAGCACCGAAAATGTATGCGCTAGCATAGCTGTTGAGTACATATTCAGGGGCTAACCAATCGACTACTCCCGATAGAATATACCCCCCATTATTGAAAGCATTTATACGCCCGCTGGGATGCGAGTCATACAGAGTAGTTTCAAGGGTCTCCGAAAGATAATCCTCAGCCAGCATCGACAGCATTTCATTGAACCAGGTCGTAGTGGCAATGCCATTCATTGACTTCTGCGCAAAATGAATCATGTGCTGATATTCATGGGCCAGGGTACTCTTTATGCCATCCGGCCAGGTACCGGTGAAATGCGCGTCTATATAGAAAATTTCCATTTCATTGGATTTCAGATTCCATCCCCATGAATCAAGCTGATCCTGGGTATAGCCATCCTTACCCCAGAAGTAGCCTAAAACCCCACCTGTCTGGCCAGACTGGTAATCATTACTTATATCGTAGAAAAGAATGCTGATTCGCTTGTCACCGTCCAGTCCTCCGTCACCATCCGGACCGCCTCCGACCTCATAGCCAAAAAGATTCGTCACCTTCGGGTACAGCAATTCGAAGGCATCGCGCATTTCATCGGCTTGTGCCTGGTTGAGCATGTTATCATCACCCTGGATAGAATCAGGATCCCAGTTTGCATCGTGAATCCAGATATAGCTGTTATCCCCGACAGCCCGCAGGGTCGCCGGAATCTCCTCGAACACCTCCTTCTGACCGTTGGGACCGTCATCCACCCAGAAATACCGTGTATCACCAGCAGAATAGCTCAGGTTGCGTTCAAGACCAGGTAGCATAGTCGAACTGCGGGAAGCCGTCAGTCCGGCAGGAGTAGCCTGTGCATTGAAATCCTGCACGTCACGGCGGTCGAGAATATAATAACCATCATCCGAAATATGGCGTAGTTCACCAGACTCAATATCCCGCGAACTTATGCCATAACTGGAAAGCACAGGATCCAGACCTGCACTGCTATAAACCCGGGAATCTGTCGGTTCAGTTCTGGAACGAACTTTATTACTCAACACCCCTGTTGACTCACTGGCTGATGCTTGCGAGTAGTTTGCCTTGACCAGGAATACCGATTTTCCTTCCAACTGATTCAAATGTACTATCCGGGAAGTATCTGTCGATCCGAAATATACTGGCACCACAGCCTGATGAATGGTTTCTCCCGTAAAATCAGCAGTCACTTCGAGGGATGAGGCTATGGTAACACTAACAGGATTATCCGTACTGACAATATCTCCCGACCAACTGTTAAAGCTGTCTGGATCATTGGCAACAGCCGTCAGTTCAACCTCGGTACCGGCAACATACGGACCATTGTTAAAGACGCCTCCAACCCGGCGCTCGACATATCCATTTCCCGTTATGCTGATATTCAGGGCAAAAGTCTCAGCTACAGGCACGACCTTGATCCAGTGAGTACCACTACCAGCACCTCCATTCCACTGTGTTGCTTTTACATATACAAGGTCTTCCTCTGCTTCGAACTCGATATGTGTAATATCATCATAAATATCGACCTGACCGCTTTCCCCGGATGGATATATATAGATGTAGGAAGTTTCCATATCAGTTTGATATGCCCCAAGCTCGTTATCATAGCTGGCGGGACCAGGATTGTCGGGATGATCAAATTCACTATCCTGGGTATAGATTCTGTATCTGATTCCAGGTTCAGCGACAAACTGAAACCACTCATGTTCAGCACCCTCAGGATCAGCTTCAAACCATTCCCCGAGCGTCAGCACATGGACTTCGTCGCCATCGCCATCGCCATCGCCATC
>NZ_BAAHXT010000010.1:0-139539 GCF_054657935.1 Spirochaeta dissipatitropha
CGGAACAGGTGTCCGGTTTCCAGCGGAATCACTGTCCGGTTTCCAGCGGAATCACTGTCCGGTTTCCAGCGGAATCACTGTCCGCTTTCCTCCGGAATGGGTGTCCGTTTTGGACCGGTGTACACAAGTACAAGTGTCGGAATCAGATACTTCAGATAGATGTGTTCAACAAAAAGCACAGCATTACCAAAAAAAAGAACCAGGATCTACCCTTATTGCAGATGATGACCGGATAGGCAGAAAAGTACACCGAAAAATGATTGAACATATGTTCCCTTCATGCAGTATTTTTGAGGCTACAGATGGAATAGATGCTGTGTCTTTGTGGCATCAGCATCATCCTGATATAATATTTATGGACTTATCGATGAAAATCATGGGTGGCCTGGAAGCTGCACAGATGATTCGCAGAATAGAAAGCAGTAATATTGATTACGAATCTCGAATGAACTGCCTACTGATTGCATTGACCGGGAAGGAATCTACCAACCTATTACAAGAGTGCAGGAATTCCGGCTTTAATCATGTATTCCAGAAACCAGTGAAATTAACCGATATCACGGGCTATCTAAGTATATATGGCAGGTAATGAAGATTTCCCAGGTTTTACGCTTAAGCCAGAAGAATACAAACTGATTCTGCTTGGTGACCTGCGTACTTTCAGCAGAGCTTTCATAAGGAATTTGTATCTGCTTGAACTCACACTATATTTCGTGGACTCCTTTGAAGAGGCTTCAGGTTTATGCATGGATGATCAAAACATTTGTGTTTTTATAGTGCCTATGCCAATGATTAATTTAATTAATACCATCCATGAAAAGCCAATCATACTGTATTCAGAACAAGAACATTCAGCCTTACACCAGTTTTCATCCAGCAGAAAAGATATCCATGGAGTTTTTTATCATGATTTTGAATTCGGCTCTATTAAGCTGGTTTTTTTGCTTGCATTGAAACTGTGGCACTCAGAATCAAGATTGCGACACATGGAAATCCAGGCCAATAATAATAAATCAAGATGTACATATCAGAATCTTGTACTTGATTCCCTCGATTCGATAGTGATTGTACTGAAGCCTGATTTAAAAGTGATTTCCATGAACAGAGCTGGATATGAGCTCTTAGGTTCCCAGGAAACAACACATGGAAAACCTATATATACCTTATTAAATATGGATATGTATCCAAAGGATCATCCTACCTACATTGCAAAAAATTATCTGTACCGTAACAGCAAAGTGACGACTGTTAATTCTCAGCAATGGTATATTACTTCTATTCCGGTTATGAACATAAGCAATGAAGATCTCCATTTTCTGATCGAGATCTGGGAATTGTATACCGATAGAGCACATTTAATGCAAAAATCTGCTACTGAAACTCATAAAATAAAAAAGAAAAAACCTATTTTTGATTCGCTGACTGACCGTGAATACCAGATTTTACCATATATCGCTCAAGGTATGAAATATTCAGATATTGCAGATGAAGTCAATGTATCAGTAAATACTGTAAAAACTCATATGAGGAATATTTTCCGGAAGCTGGAATGCCAGAACAGGAATCAGCTTCTTAGGTTATTACATAACAGCTCGATATAGCATGAGTATGATCAATTCTTATTATTTTATAAACAACGCGAAGAGGGAACTGCGATCAATACTGCTTTTTTCTCTGATAGCAGCAATATTCCAGAAGCTTATTTAGCAAGGAATAAAAAATGGAGGTGGCGGGAGTCGAACCCGCGTCCTGCAACGGCCGCTAACGACGTCTACAAGCTTAGTTACGCCTTGTTATTCCAGAATCCTTGGCTGCATAACCCGCCAGGTGTTCTGTAGACTGAATAAAAGTCCCATGCACCGATCAGCCACGGCACACAGCAAGCCTTGATTTATTACAAGTATCCGCAGCCTCTAGGCGGCGTCTACGGTACCCGAGCTACTGAGCTTACGCTGCAGCGAGCATTGTGTCGTCATTGCTGAAAGCAACTTCGACGATGTTATCTTGTTTTTTGGCAGATAACTTTTAGTGCCGGTTTAAGGAGTCAGCTCTCCGCTTGCAGCCGATAACGTATACCTGTCACAGTCGAATCCGGTACACCCCCAATACGCATTGGGATATTCAACTTACCTCTGTATGTCTAAACTGTCAAGTCAAACAAGCGCTCATAAAGAGTGCGCGACATGGCAGCTGCATATGAGGGCAGTTTCTCTTCGAGTCCTGAGTGATTGCAGAGAACTGCACCAGCTTCATGTAAAATCGGGTAGAGTGGCGCGACATCCCAGACTTCCAGACCAAAGTCTATCATTATATCACCACGCCCGCTGACAAGCAGCAGATACCCGTACCCGTCTCCCCAGGTTCGGGCAATGACCTGTCCATGCTCAAATAGTTTCGGGTACCAGGGCGGAGCTTCGAATTGCAGCGATGTAAAATCTGAAACATAAATTCGAAGAGGGCTGCGAGGTTCTGCCACCCCAAGAGGACCACCTGTTTCATCACGAGCACCGATTCCTATACATCCTGAAACCAGCTCACCACTGGGGGGATTCACAACAACTCCGATGACTGGCTCACCTTTGTACATCAGGGAAACAAGGGTACAGTAGAGCGGAACTCCATTAATAAATGATTTGGTACCATCGATTGGATCAAGCACCCAGGTGAAATCCCTGTACTCATCGGAACCGAACTCTTCACCATGCACAGCATGATCAGGGTATTCCGACCGGATTAAATCACGCATAAGAAGTTCGGTCTCTCTGTCAGCCTGTGTTACCGGGCTTTCATCTTCCTTCCACTCGACACTGATCTCCTTGCCGAAATACTCAAGCGTTTTTTCAGCAGCAGCCAAAGCCAGCTCTTCAGCAAAACGCCAGAGCGTTTTCCTGTTCTGAATTTCGATATCATCCCATTTCATCAGTATTTCATCTCACGCATCGCATCGCGCTTCTGATCCCTGTCCTTGATCGTGTTACGCTTGTCATGGAGCTTCTTGCCTTTGCAAACCCCGATATCGACTTTGATCAATCCTCCGGAAAGGTAAAGCCCGACTGGTATCAGCGTATATCCTTTTTCTTCCACACGTTTACGCATTTTGTCAATTTCCTGCTTATGTGCAAGAAGTTTTCGAGGTCGATCCGGATCGTGGTTGTTGATATTTCCATGACTGTATTGGGTTACATGCAGGCCAAACAGCATGAGTTCACCCCTGACAACCCGGGCATGAGCATCGGAAAAAGAGAATTTATTGGCTTTAATCGATTTTACTTCAGTGCCTTGCAGCACTATACCGCACTCATAAGTATCCTCAACCAGATATTCATGGAGGGCTCTTTTGTTCTTGATCAACAATTTTCTGTCTGCAGGCATAATTATCTCATTTCCAGCACAATACGGAATCCCAGATAATCTGTTCTCCATTCGGGGGGCTGTATTCCAATCTGCTCGATGCTAACACCCGAACGTCGGTTTGTCCATGATGCGCCACGCACAATTCTTTCTGATTGATCATAATACTCATGCTGCTGATCTGTTCGATATCCAAAATCAATCTGATATCCCTCAGCACTGTAATACCAGGAAGAAGTCCATTCCCAGACATTTCCAACCAGATCGGAGAGCCCGATATTACCAACAGAGTTTCCGCTGACTTCCGGACCGCTACGTCCCTGTGTCCAGAACACAGCATCATCAAGAGGATCACCGTTCCAACGTGCAGCAGCTTCCCATTCTACAGAAGTCACCAGTCTGACAGACATTCTGTCCTGACCTTCGGATGCAAGTCGATTATTCAGGTGCTCAACATAGTCGACAATATCCTTATAGTTGACTCCAGTCCGGGGAACCCGGCCGGAAGCATCTAAACTGACATCCTGACTGTCAATTACTACAGCATACTGATCTCTGGTTATCGGTGTTTCCAGCAGATAAAACTGATCCACATGAACCTGAAATGGAAATCTGCTGGACTGCTCCTGTCCCGTACTTGCACCGTAGAGAAAGCTCGTTTCCGGTACTGCACGGAACACAAAAGGCACAGAATTCAGAATAAACTCAAGCTGCTGAGGATCGGTAAGCGGCTCGAATTCAAGTCCCTCCGGGCCAAAACCATGAGGGGCTGTTCCGGTTATCAAGGAAGTGGCTGCAGCTTCATTCTGATCAATAAAATATCCCCGTTGTCCGAGTTTATTCTGAATAGGGGAAGGGGCGACCATGTCCAACCATAACAAAGCGCTGGCTGAGCTTTCAGCCGCCGCGCTGATCCTCCTTATTCCTCCCAGTAATGAAGACGCAGACACCAATGGTCCTTCTGCCAGAAGCAGGGCATTCAGAAAATCACGTGCCTGCACCGGGTTCTGGATCTGGGCGAAACTGTTCTGTAAAACAGCCTCTGCGGCTGCATTCTCACCAGCCAGTACGAGGTGATGAACTGCCGGTGATAATACTTCCGGAATTCTGAAACGCGCCTGCTCAGGACCCGCCAGACTCCAGTCAGCAAATTCCTTGACGGCACTCCGGCTGTATGCCACGGGATCATCAAGATCAAGATCAGCATGCAGCACAGTTCTGAGCGGAAAGAGTACGGAAGCAAACCTTCGACCATCGATCACAGGGCTGAGGATAACATCAGTATGAAACGGCGCTTCAATTCGAATTTCCACCTCCCCAGCAGGTATAAACAGCTCTGCCGGTGTTTGCACTGCGTATGTACCATCGATATAGACGGCTGCACCATGAGGCGAACTGCTGATTGAGACCTTACTTCCGTATGAGGTAAAACCAGGAACTATAAGACCGGCAAGTAGCAATGTTGATACAAGTACCGCAAGTAATCCCGGTAGATATACATCCGGCCGGAATCCAATTATGACGGGAAGCGTCACCCGGTCAATAGAATCGGGCTCCGTCTGCTCTTTTTTGGACATGTATAGAGAATAGGAAAATTATGCTTTACTTGTCAATCAAATGATCTGTGTGCTACTGTCTCTAATTATGAGCAAGAGCAGTATTGTTGCAAAAACCGAAGATTTTCTCACCTGGCGAAAAAAACGTAAACTCACCCAGAAACAGAAGCATGCCCGTAAACATCCGGTCAGAGACTGGCTGGAGGCATTCCTGCAAGCTGCGCTCATCGTTCTGGTTATAAATCAGTATTTCATACAGGCATACCAGATTCCCTCAGCATCCATGAGAAATACACTGCTTGAAGGCGACCGTATTTTTGTTAACAAGATGATCTTCGGTCCACAGCTGCTTCCAGGATTGGGGAAAATGCCCGGAATAGCTCAACCTCAGCGTGGAGAAGTGATTATTCTGGAAAATCCGGATCAGCATTCCCGTGGGCCAGCATTTACAATCCTGCACAGGATAATCTATATGTTCACACTCTCCATGATAGACATCGACCGAGATGAACGTGGAGAGCCTCGAGCCAGTCTGCTGATCAAACGTGCCATTGGAATGGGAGGAGACCGCATAAAATCTCTGGATGGAAATCTCTATATCAAACCAGCTGGTGCATCACAATGGATAGCGGATACGGAACTGATCTGGAATAATACTGATCATCCGGTTAAACGCCTGGTTCCCGATGATGCGTATGAGTTAATGCCCCAACTTGCTGCCATTATATCCAGATCTGAAGCCGGTTTAGCTATAAGCACAGAAGAGCGACAATTAGTTTCGGACTACTCACGTCTTTTCCCTCCTGATATCTATACCAGAGATCAACTTCGTATGGAGCATCGTTCAGCCATCAACCCAGCCGATTTCAGATATACGACAATGCGGAAAAGAAATGAACTCGGATGGTACCTTCCTCCGGATTCAATTCTTACAGTTGGTGACAATAGAGATAATTCGCTTGACGGCCGCAGTTACGGTTTTGTAAGCAAAAATGATATTCTCGGAAAGGCTCTTTTTATATACTGGCCCCCGCAACGCTGGGGAGGTATTGAATAATATGTTCAGACGCGGAGGCTTTCATGCCTACAGAGAATCATATGTGCGCAAGGCTGCCAGAAAATACAGCATCCCTGTAACTATCATATTGATCAGTACTGTCATATGTCATTTGTTCTTCCTGAGAAGCTTCATTGTACTTGATCAATCAATGAGTCCGGGTATACAGCCCGGAGATATTCTTCTTGTAAGCCTTCAGGTAAAAACCTACAATCATGGAGACCTCACCCTGTATTACCCGCCATACACCAGGCAGCACACAGTATTTACTCTGATCCGAAGAGCACTCAGCTATCTTCCCGGCAGCTTACTGCCCGAGTATCCGAACTATCTGCACCGCCCGGTTATCAGGGAAATTCTGCACAACGACCATTCTGAAACCGATATCTCACAAGTATTTTTCGAGAATGTTCCTGAAGGCTTCCCACTGCATGCATCCGATTTCTCATCAATGGAAGAAAACCAGGTGCTTCTTCTGGCACACAGCGGCTCCGGTCATATTGATTCCCGCCATACGGGAGCAGTCAATACCAATGATCTCACCGGCCGGGCTTTCTTCAGGATATGGCCTCTGCATCGATTTGGTCGATTGACACCGGGAAACGCGCTATGATACCTTTTCAGCACTCAAAAAGATAAGGAGAACGCATGTCCGGCCATAGTAAATGGGCAACAATACGGCACAAAAAAGGTGCCGCTGACGCGAAGCGTGGAAAGATATTCTCTAAATTGATCAAGGAAATTACTGTTGCAGCCCGCCTGGGAGGTGGGGATCAGGATGCAAACCCGAGGTTGCGAACTGCGGTTAACAAAGCCAGAGCAGAGAACATGCCCAAAGATAATGTTGAAAGGGCAATCAAGAAAGGTACTGGGGATCTGGACGGTGTCGACTATACAGAATTGATCTATGAGGGCTACGGTCCAGGCGGAGTTGCGGTTCTCGTGGAATGCCTGACCGATAACAAGAATCGAACCGCAGCTGATGTACGCAGTATCTTCAGCAAGAGCGGCGGGAACCTCGGGGAAAACGGCTGTGTTTCCTACCTCTTCAACAAGAAAGGCATTCTGAGCTACAGCTCTGAATCATACAGCGAGGACCAGATTCTTGAACCGGCACTGGAGGCGGGTGCATTGGATGTCTCGGTAGAAGTGGAAAGTATTGATGTAATCACTGCCCCTGAAGATTTTGACAACGTCCTTGAAACCATGGAGGCGGCAGGATTCGAACACCTCAATGCCGAAGTCAGCCTTGTCGCAGACACAACAATCAGCCTCGAACATGATTCAATACGAAAAGTACTGAAAATGATCGACACCCTGGACGATCATGACGATGTCCAGAATGTTTCAACGAACCTGGACATCCCTGATGATTTCCAGTTTGATGAGTAGCCGCATAAGGAGCCGCACAGCTGTATGAACCATATTCTGGGTATCGACCCTGGCCTGGCAGAGACCGGTATCGGAATAGTAGCTGTTTCCGGCAGCGGGTATTCACATATATATCATGGTGTTATACGTACAACATCGAAAATGAAAACCGGAGAGCGGCTTCACAGGATTTACAGTGAATTGTGTGAAGTCCTCACCAGATTCAAACCCAGAACTGCAGGTATTGAAGATCTTTTTTTTACCAGAAATACCAGCAGCGCTTTACCGGTAGCCCAGGCAAAAGGGGTTGTACTACTGGCCCTACATCAATACAACATAGAAGCTGCAGAATATTCACCACCTGCAGTCAAGCAGGCAATTGTTGGTTATGGAAAAGCAGACAAGCAGCAGGTTCAGAACATGATCAGAATCCTGCTCAAACTGGATGCTGTTCCAAAACCTGATCATGCTGCAGATGCACTGGCAGTTGCGATTTGTCATGCTAATATGAGCGCATTTTCTGAAGCCGTCAGCAGGGGAGGCAAAAATGATTGACTCACTTACCGGTACAGTGGTTTCTACCAATCCCGGAGGACTTCTACTGCGGACAGGCCCGGTCACATGGCAAATCAACGCCAGCAGTAAAACAATACGCGATCTTTCACGGAATCAGGGTTCAGAAATCATAATATTGATTCATATGATAATACGTGAAGATGATATCAAAATGTACGGTTTTGCCGAGCAGAGAGAGAGAACCATATTCCAGTCATTGCTTTCCGTCAGCGGTGTCGGAGCAAAGCAGGCTGTTAAAATTCTCAGTGCTGTCCCTCCCGGAGAACTCGCTGCCAACATTGAGAGCGCAGATGTAGATGCACTTTCACGTCTTCCCGGAATCGGAAAGAAAACTGCCCAGAAAATCATCCTCAGTCTGCAGGGAGAACTGGTTACCGAGACACCCTCAGGACCCGAAAAAGATGCATTAGAAGAACTTACAGAATCGCTGTGCAGCATGGGTTTTGATAAAACGGCAGTCAGAAAAGCCCTTCAGAAGGCTTCGGATAATGAAAACAGCAGTGACAAAACAATTCGCGAAAGAGAACAGGAAATATTCCGTACTGCATTGATGGAACTCTCAGCCATGGAAGCAGGTGGATGATATGGATTCAGAGCTAAGACCTGATTATTCAGAACAGGACGAACAGGAACTGCAACTGCGCCCATCAAGCCTTTCTGATTTCATGGGGCAGGAAAACGTCACCTCAAACCTTTCTGTTTTTATTCAGGCAGCCAGACAGCGTGAGGAAGCACTTGATCATGTATTCCTCAATGGGCCTCCAGGCCTCGGAAAAACCACTCTTGCAGCGATTATGGCCAATGAAATGAACACAGATTTCAAGGTCACCAGTGCACCGGCCCTGGAAAAGCCCAAGGATCTGGCTGGAATACTGACCACCCTTCAACCAAACAGTGTTTTTTTTATTGATGAAATTCATCGCCTCCGACCTGTACTCGAAGAAATGCTGTATACCGCAATGGAAGACTTCGAACTTGATTGGGTAATCGGACAGGGACCATCAGCGCGCTCAGTCAGGATTCCGGTTTCCAGATTCACTCTTGTCGGAGCTACTACAAAAGCAGGTTCGGTATCGGCCCCTATGCATAGCCGTTTTGGCATCTCCGTAAGACTGCAGCTTTATTCACAGGAGGATATCATACGTATCCTCCGCCGCTCGGCGGCTTTGCTGAATATTCAGGTTGACCCTGAGGCATTCCCTCTGCTTGCTCAATGTGCCAGGGGTACCCCTCGCGTAGCTAACAGAATTCTCAGAAGAATGCGTGACTTTGCCGAAATCATCGGGAATGGGACCATAAGCAGAGAAATTGTCTTTCAGGGTATGAAACGACTTGAGATAGATTCTCAGGGTCTCGAGAGTCATGATCGACTCATACTTAAAACAATTATCAAAAATTATAACGGAGGCCCGGTAGGAGCAGAAACCCTCGCCATATCAATCGGTGAATCGGTTGATACGCTTGAAGATTTCTACGAACCATACCTCATACAACGGGGGTTCATCCAGAGAACCCCGCGGGGAAGAACCGTTACAGACCTCGCATACACACATCTACACATAGAGAGAGATACTAATGCTGACCAGAGATTTTTATTTTGACCTGCCTGAAGAACTGATTGCTCAACACCCAAGTCCCGAACGGGGAAAAAGCCGCTTGCTTGTTATTGATGCACCTGATCAGACTGAAGCTCTCAAACTTGAGCATAGCAGGATAGATGATATCTGTAGATATATACCAAAGAATGCAGTTATGGTCGTTAATAACAGCAAGGTACGAAGGGCCAGAATCAAGGCCACGAGCAGGAATGGGGGTCTGGTTGAGGTGCTGCTGCTTCATAAAATCAGCGACCTGGAATGGGAATGCATGCTGAGTAAAAACAAGCGTCGCAAACCCGATGAAATACTGACCCTGGATGGGGGAATACAGATCCGTCTCTGTGAGCGCCTTCCGGATGGAACATGGCGTGCTGAATCCCGAAAAATTATCGATACTGAGTATCTTGAAAATTTCGGACATATTCCGCTTCCTCCCTATATCCGCAGAATGGAAGAGGAGATGGACGCAGAACGCTATCAAACCGTCTTCGCTGCAGCTGAAGGATCAGTAGCCGCACCTACGGCTGGCCTGCACTTCACTGCGGAATTACTGGATGCCATCAGGAAACGTGGGGTAGATATTGTGGAAATCACTCTGCACGTCGGACTTGGCACCTTTCTCC
Source organism: Spirochaeta dissipatitropha (assembly GCF_054657935.1). NCBI lineage: Bacteria > Pseudomonadati > Spirochaetota > Spirochaetia > Spirochaetales > Spirochaetaceae > Spirochaeta > Spirochaeta dissipatitropha. Next base: position 10,133 of record NZ_BAAHXT010000010.1, read on the forward strand.
CGGTACGCAGTGAATCAATTCTAGATCATAAAATGCACAGTGAAGAATACAGTATCAGTAAAGATAGTGCTGACAGGATTAATCTTGCACTCAAAGAAAAAAGGCCGGTGCTGGCAGTCGGGACAACGAGTATGAGAACCCTGGAAAGCTCCTGCCGCAATGGAGTTATTCAGGCGGGAAATCAGAGCACTGATATTTTTATCTATCCGGGATATCAATTCAAGGCTGTCAATATGCTGCTAACCAATTTCCACACACCAGAATCCACGCTGCTGATGCTGGTTTCCGCCTTTGCAGATAAAGAAACCATATTCTCTGCGTATAGAGAAGCCGTTGAACAACGCTACCGTTTCTTCTCCTATGGAGATGCTATGCTGATCAATAGGTATTCCAGTCCATAGCTTCAAAGGCGGCACGAACCTCTTCCAGTCGATCAAGGTGGCCGGCTATAATTCTCCCGTAATCCAGTTCTCCGCGGGATATGCGAAAAAAATCATCTTCCCAACGCTGTACTTCTGGAAGATGAATCCAGCGCGGTAGTCCTTCGAGTATATCCACCTGTTCAAGTGCCTCATCCCAGTAGACCAGGGCATATCTGAACAATGTTTCAGCAGTCTCAAGGCTTTCAAGGTTCTGTCGCCTGAATGGAGCATTAAAGAAGTAGGCTTCACGCTTATTAAAGCGATTTCCCCATGCAAGATATTGCTCAATGAGTTTCAGATTGATGTGCAGCGTAAACAGATGTCTATATCGCTCCCATTCAGTCTCATTTGATATTCTGGCCAGGGCATTCAGAGGATTTACAAAATCTGCCCGTAGTGCCTGTTCCAGCCAGTGGATATTCTCGGCAATGCGCTCGGGATACTGATATAAATGCTGATGATACAGCCTGTAGAGCTGTTCCTTGTATATAATTCGATACGCATGAACTGTTCCAGGCACAGCAAGAATGAAAAGCAGAAAGAAGGCTGCAAATCTGCGCTTACTTGAAGAAAAGGCTCTCATTCCACAAGTATCGGCAGAATCCCGAGATGATTACAGATGATTTTGTGAATCTCCGTAACAGACAAGGATGCGTCTATTTCCATCCACTGAGAATGCTCGTTTTTATACTGATTGTAGGAATCGGAGTACGCACGCGCCACTGCAGACTGAAATTCATGATTTTCATATAAATCAAGTTTTTCCCGTGCTTCAAGACGGCTCATGGCTACTGAACTATCAAGCTGTAGATGAAATACCCAGTGAGGCAGGGGGATTCCACTGTTCAGCAGCTTCACCTCTTCAAATCCGACCTCAGGGCCTTGATACGCAAGACTGGAAAAAACATAGCGATCGCATACAACCCATGTGCCAGCTTCCAGGTGCTTCAGGAAACCGTGCCTGGAAGAGCATGCATGTTCGAATCTGTCAGCAGCAAACAACATCGCCATCGACCTTGGCTCCAGCATATCATCCGAATCAAGTATACCTCTGATCAGTCTGCCGATGTTTCCTTCAGTGGGTTCACAGGTAGAATGAACATTTTTTCCAGCTGTTTTCAGGGCTTGTACGAGCAGATCTCTCTGCGTGGTTGTACCGGCGCCGTCTATTCCTTCAAGCACAATGAACTGTTCATAGATATCACCTTCGCAACTGTTGTATCTTTTCATTGGGTCACCTTTTTTCCTTCTTAACACTATGATACATTAGTACAGAGTCGTGAGTAGAGCAATGCAGTCAACCAATCGCGGTACAAAAATCAAACCATCTCTCAGAACTCGGCTTGTCCTGGCTGCAATCTGCCTGATAACACTAATTATCTCAATCCAGGCTGTTCCAGCATTACATAAGCGTCTCGGAATGATTTCTGAAGAGCTTTATGAATCCAGTCTCTCATTTATTGAAAAAACAATTCAGCATCCATTTTCCTATGGTTCTATACAACCGGGGATTATCCGCGGCATTGTGATCAAGGATCTCAGCATATACTCTGACGAAAGTAGAGAAATCCAGCTTATCCACATCGACAAACTACGGATAGGTTTTGATCTCCCGAGTCTTTTTCGGGGTGTATTCACACTGGATAATCTGACGGCAGGCGCAATTACAATCGAGGTTGATCAGAATACGATCGACTCGATTGGAGAACTGTATGTAAATCTTCAATCCCGAATCCCTGAGGAAGAACCAGTCGGGGACAGCCGGTTCAGCATAGCTGCCGGAAGCAGTATATCAATACGAACACTAGAAATGTCGATTGAAACAGATAACTTCAACGGCAGGATAAGCGGGAGACGAATTCTGCTGCGTAATCTGAGCAGCAATCCTGAATTTGTTATCTCGGCTGAAGTCAGCGGTGATCAGAACATAGTTCCCGATCTCGGAAGTATTTCAGGAAGAATAAATGCCAGCGGAAGAATAAGCAATCTATTTACCGATCTTGATGCCAATCTGCATGTAGTGCACCTCGATACCGAGATTTTTTCCATTCACAATCAGGATTTTGGTATTCAGCTCTCTCCGGATGACATTTCAATCAGGAGAAGATCCTTCCGTGATCCGGTGGAGATACAGGCTTACATAGGCTTTAATGATCCTCAGCTCCAGGTCACAATTTCCGCGGAAGAATATCGCTTTGCTCCCCTGGTACATTTCCATGGATCGTATAACTGGCTGAATTTTATCCTTCAGGGAAGCTTTTCCGGAGATGCATCTGCCAGGCTCGATATAGCCAATGACAGGATACATTATGATGTCAACATGCGCACTGATCACAGTGATATTTTCCTTCCTGGACCGCTGTTGAACAATCTCGTGGCAAGCGGCACGGACGCGGACATCATGGTGCAGTTTGCCAATATAGTCAGCCCCTTCGGGACAATACAGTACGAAGGCCGTGCATCACTGTATCCGGAACTTGATTTTTCAGGGCGTCTGCTGTTACGGAATATCAAGTACAATGATCTGGAATTCCAGCGGCTTTCTTTTGCCGTCAGTACAAGAAATCGGCGCATTCAACTGATAGACCCTGCGCCCCAAACCCCTTACGGTAGACTTGGCCGTTTCTCTGTTGAACTGTCACCTGACAGCAACTGGAATTTCCTGGCTCGTGCCGAGCTGTTTCTGGATGAAGATCTACAGCAGCAGATCTCAATGCAGGGCATGATACCATCCAGCGGAGAAATGAGCCGCACTCCGCTCCGTTACAGCATCAAGAATCTGCCTCTTGACCGGGTTCAGCAGGTTCTGGATATACATTCACTGCCTGTTCCGGAATTCATACACAGTGCTCTTGGCCAATACCAGCTGCAAAGCAGCGGCATCGTATTTCTGGAAAATGAAAATTACCGTCTCTTCGCACCAAAAATCAGAATAGAAGATACGAAAAATATTAATTCGTTTGCTGCACTGGAACTGCATGCCAGCAACAGTGATTTTGAAATCCGTAATCTGCATCTTTCCATGGATGATTTTCAAGTAAGAGGAACAGCTGGAATTCAACTTGGAGATCGGGGTGTGGAAATAACCACAGACCTCAATTACAGAGAAACCGAATACAGGCTACGTGCTGATTTCCGGAATAACAGCCTGTACATTCAAGGCAATCATGGCCTGACCGCAGCAATAAGTTTTATGGATCATGGAAGCTATTTTCAGTTAGGCGCAGAGGATTTTCCGATGCCTCAGGCGGATGGAATATCATCAATCAGTCTGTCAGCGCTTGGTTATTATGTGAATCAGCAGGAATATTTTATTCGAACCGACTTGCTGCAAATCAAGGATATTCACAATAGTCCAATCCAGGAATTTTCAACAGGATTTCGACTTACAAACGAGCACCTTCAGATTTCGAGGCTGAATTTCACCAGTGATTTCGGAGATTACAGCGGATCTGCACAGGCTGATTACACATTCGATCCAGACAACAGGGATATCGCATCTGCAATAATAGCTGATATCCGTGCTTCTCTGAGGCATTCGGATGGCAACGAAGCATACGAACTGGATGCAGAGTACAATAGTGGTGATATTTCCGGTAATTATTCCGTACAGCAGTTTCCCTTTCATAAATTTGTTGATGAAGAACTCATTGGAACTGCCTCAGCAAGCGGTTATATTGAAGGCACAATACGTGACCCAATTCTACACATGGATCTCATACTCAACGAACTTCGATACCAATCAGAGCCACTCATTGGATCAGCCTCCTTTTCGGTCAGTCGGGAACAGATAGCAATTAATCAACTGAATATGGAGTTCGAGGGCATTTTTATCGATGCACTTGAAGGCGTCCTGTCTATACCATCAAGAACAATCTCGCTGGAATCCAGAGGGCGCATTACCAACTGGGGTACACAACCGATTTCATTCGAGACAGATGCCGAAGGAAGCTTCAGTGATCTCGGTATTCAGCCGGCTGCACTTTTACACCCGGATTTTTCTATCAGCGGCAGTCTTAACCTGATAACAGAAAATGATCCTGCTGGATCGAGATATCGATTCAGGGCAGGCGGGACGGAGGCAGAACAGTTCATCCTGCAGGCTGGTATAAACGGTGAAGGAATCTACCTGATTGCAGAATCTGACGGCAGCTTTGAGTTTGACCTTTTCAACCCGATCCCTCTGCAGGCACAGGGATTCGGTTCTATAAGCGGGGGCCAACTAAATCTGGATATACCTCAGCTTTTTATTGATTTATCGGATGTGCGACAGCATCTTGAATACCAGGAATTTGCAGTCAGATCCGGTACTATTCAGGGAAGTATCCGTTTGACAGGATCCCCACGGGATCCTGATATGTACGGCACTCTTCAGCTGAATAATCTGACAGGTGTCGTCGACTTATTCCCGGATGAAATTTTTATTCCCAGGGCTAATCTGGTATTTGAGGAGCGCTCTATACGGCTTCCGCCGAGTATTCTTACGCTGGGATCATCAAGAATCGAGGCATCCGGAGGACTGCAGATATCCCGGTTCACAGTTGAGGAATATCAATTCCATTTTCAGTCGCAGCCGGATCAATGGATTCTGGTAGATTATGACTTTGGTCCAATTTCAGTAAGAGGATCAGGCCTGGCCAATATTCTCATCAGTGGGACCCAGAACCAAATCAGTCTGAGCGGCAACATAACAGCAGCTAATACAGCCATCGTTATAGTTCCCGATTTTACTGCATCCGCAGATATTGAAAGTACAACCAACATAATTACCGATCTGACATTTACTACCGCCAGAGGTGTGGAATTCTTCTGGCCAAGCCAACAGGTTCCGATTCTTCGAACTTTTGCCAGAACCGGAGAAAGTATAAGGCTGCAAAGTGAATCAATCGACTCCTTTGTCTCACTCGTAGGCAGCATTAATATTCAAGGTGGGGAGCTCTTCTATTTTCAGAGAAGCTTCTATTTGCGCGAAGGTGCTATTATTTTTGATGAATCAATGGATAGCTTTGATCCGCGACTGTCTATTACCGCTCAGATCAGAGAAGTATCCGATACCGGACCGGTAACTATTTCTCTTGTTGCTGATCAGAACCCCCTGTCTCAATTTGCTCCGCGCTTCACATCGAGCCCGACGATGTCAGAAACAGAGATTCTTACACTCCTGGGGCAGAACGTGATAGGGTACCGGGGAAGCGGACTGGAGACAGATCAGACCACTGCAGGAACTTTTACTTTGAATGTACTGGATACAGTCGGACAGCTTGCGGTATCACGGACGATTGAATCACGGGTCAGGGAGGCTTTACAGCTTGACATGTTCTCTGTTAGAACACCATTATTACAGAACATTGGATCACCGCTTGACACAGCAACGCCTTCTCTTGGACAGTATCTGGACAATACTTCCATATTTTTAGGCAGATACATCGGTAACGATATATTCGGTGAGTTGTTAATTCAATTAAATGCCAGGGATATTTATTCTTCCGAATTACGTACACTTGGTGATATAGACATAGATGCTGAATTGCGTCTCGATTTCAGTACACCGTATTTTGACTTTGAATGGAGTTTCGCTCCCCAGAACTGGGATAAACTGCTTATTCCAGATAACCAGTTCTCATTCAGCTGGGGATTCTCATATTGATTAAGGAGTTTTGCATGCACAAACGCTACGCCTGGATTTTCCTCTTACTGCTGCCTCTGTCGCTTAGCGCACAGAATCAGAACGCTGACTGGTATCAGAACAAGCCTATCGCTGATATTACTTTTTCCGGAATACAACACGTCGATGTAGGTGATCTGAGCGGTATAATCAATGATTATATTGGCAAAGAGTTCACTGACCGGCGTTTCCTGGAACTTCAGCAACGGCTTTATGCTCTTGATTTTTTCACCCAGATAATCCCGAATGCGGTTCGGGCGGACGAGGAAGGCAGCGAAGTAATAATAAATTTCGAGGTTCAGGAACGTCCGATTGTGGATACTGTTGTATTTGAAGGCAACCGACGGCTTCGGGATTCACGCTTGAGTGATGTGATAGTTGTAAGCAGCGGAGATATTATTTCACGCTCCAGAATCCGAATGGATGAAACAGAAATCCGCAGACTCTACAGAGAAAATGGATATACCCAGGCAAGTATCAGCAGCCGGATTGAAGACACCGATGTCCCTGGAAAACAGCGTATAGTATTTGTGGTTGACGAAGGATCTCAAACAACTATCAGGCAGATTCAGTTCGTTGGCAACGCTTTCGCATCAGACGGTGCGCTCAGAGGCGCAATGGAAAGCAAGCAGCAATCACTGTTCAATTCCGGGGTTTTCCAGGAAGCAGTGCTCGAGCAGGACAAACGACGGATTCTGGACTACTACAGGCAGCGCGGATACATTGATGCAGAAATCAGTGAAGTCCAGACCCAGGTTGAAGATACTGATGATACCAGAAATTTCCTGACTATAACCGTGTACCTCGAAGAAGGTGAACAATATAGTTTTGAAGGTATTTCCTTTGTCGGCAATAGTGTTTTTTCCGATACCGAACTTCAGGCGCTTGTACGTCACAGACAAAATACGGTTATAAATCTCCTCAGAATTGAACAGGATTTCGAAAGAATTTCTGATCTATATTACAGCAATGGTTATATCTTCAACAATATATCGGTTGATGAAAGCAGAAATAATGAAAATCTCACTATTCACTACACAGTAACAATTCAGGAGTTTAACCGCGCTCATATTGAAAATATAATCGTCCGTGGAAATACAAAAACGAAAGACCATGTTATTTTCCGTGAACTCCCGTTTGAAAAGGGCGATATTTTCAGCTCAAGTCAGATCCGGACCGGGCTCTTTAATCTCATGAACACCGGCTTTTTCACTGCGGTCGTCCCCGAAACGCCATACGGCAGTGTCGAAGGTCTCATGGATCTGATCATTGATGTCGAGGAAGGTCAGACAGCTGATATCCGGCTTGGTGTTGATATAGGCGGAGGAGGTGACTTCCCTGTTTCCGGACGAATCGCCTGGCAGGACGGTAACTTCAGGGGACTGGGCCAGACAATTGGTGCTGAAGTAGTAGCATCACCGGTTGAGCAGAGCCTTTCCTTCAACTTCAGAGAACCCTGGCTTCTGGGATACCGATGGTCTGCGGGGATGAATCTGACCGTCAAGCGTACCCTGCAGAATAATATACTGCAGACCGATCCTCTGACCGGTGGAATTCTTGGTCAGCTCCCGGGTCAAAAAGAAAATGAAATACCAAATGATTTCAGGATGCAACTGCAGGACTGGGATTTTATTCTCGGAGGGAATACCGGGTATCGATTTATTACTCCAGCAGGGAGACTGAACCTTTCTACCAATCTGAGCACAGGAATTAATCTGACCAGCTATAATGATGAACTGTATTTCCCTCCCCATGGAGGAGCATACGAAAATCTGAAGTCCAGCAACAGCAGCTGGGAACTCATTAATCGCTGGAGACTTGGAACTAATCTCGATAGCAGGGATATTCTGATCAGTCCAAGCAGCGGATATTACCTGGGGCAGAATCTCACCTTTACTGGTGGATTCCTCTTCGGTAACCGACACTTCATATTAAGTGAATCGGCAGCGGAGGGCTATCTGACCTTGTTCGATATTCCAGTAGGTGAAAACTGGAACTGGAAAATGGTACTGAAAGCGAAAGCAGGTTTTTCAGCAATCCTTCCACAGTTCTGGGTACATGGCATGAGCGGTGAAGAAGCGCTTCAGAATGTACCTGACAGCCAGTTACTCGCAGTCAATGGTGTTACAAATGCCAGGGGCTGGTCTTTTCAGCCAGGACTTCATGGTCTCTGGGAGAACACGCTGGAAATCCGAATGCCTATAGCTGAACAACTGCTTTGGTTTGATACTTTTTTCGACGCCACATTTCCATACGCTGAACTAAGCGCAGTGCCGAACACAAGCCCGCAGGATGGCCTCTATGGACTCGGAGCGGGACTCAGGTTTTCCATACCGCAGCTGCCTATAAGTCTTTATTTTGCACGGCTGTTTACTATCGATGAAAATAACAGTATACAATGGGAAACCGGAAACTTCTTTAATCCTGAAAACGAGGCAGGAAAAGGCTTGCGTTTTGTACTTTCATTCAGCTCAAGCTTTTTCTAGGAGAGGAATAAAAAATGAGAATAAAAAGATTTATACTATCAGCATTTGTTCTGCTGCTGTTTGCGGCTGCGCCCGTATTTTCCGAACAGCTGACAACCGTTGCTGTTCTTGACGTCAGCAGAGTCTACAGTTCATTCCTGCGGGAGTCCCAGGCAGTCCGCAATCTTGAACAGGCAGTTGAAGATGCCAGGAACGAAATACATCGCCATGAGACTGAATTGCTGACACTGCGAGAGCGTAGAATCGAAGCAGTAAACAATGAAAACGATCAACTAAGCCTGCAGCTGGACAGCCAGATCCAGCAAAAACAGCAGTTCATTGATGAACTGCGAAGAGTCAGGTCCTCACAGCTTGAGCGCCAGGAGCGGGATCTCATGGCATCCGACGCTTTTCTGCAGGAGATTCAGCAGGCTGTTCGATTTGTGAGTGAATCACAGGGTTATACCATTGTTCTCAATGCCTCAGACCCATATCTGCAATGGTGGGCCAGTGAAGTAGATATTACCGATAATGTAATACAGCGCCTGCGTCAAACCAGGAGATAAGGATGTCAGCTGATACGCCAATGATGCAGCAGTATCGGCATATCAAGGACAAACAGCGTGATGCCATTTTGTTCTTTCGCCTGGGAGATTTTTATGAAATGTTCTTCCAGGATGCGAAGGAGGCATCAGGAATCCTTGGGCTGACGCTTACCCAGCGAAACGGAATACCAATGTGCGGTATTCCGTTTCATGCTGCAGACAGCTATATACCGCGGCTGCTGAAAGCCGGTAAGAAAATAGCTATCTGTGAGCAGACTGAGCCTCCGTCAGCCGGAAAAAAAATTGTTGACCGCAAGGTCATTGAAGTTATATCCCCCGGAACAATTGTGGAAGGAAACTTTCTCGATTCGCGGCGCGATAATTATCTGCTTTCGGTTTGTAGAACTAAATCTGATTTATGTCTGGCATGGCTGGATGTCTCTACTGGCCGCTTCGAAATCCACAGTTATCCTTGGCAGCAGGCTGTCTCTGGCCTTCAACGGGAGATTGCCCGTCTTTCTCCAAAAGAGTTGATAGTCCAGGAAAGCCTGTACGAGTCAGAACTCGGGTCTGTATTGGGAAGTTCCCGTAATCGAACTATTAACCGTTATCCTGACTGGGTCTTTTCCCAGCAGGAAAGCTGGCGCAGACTAACAGAGTACTTCTCTACTGTTCACCTGCGGGGATTTGGCATCGAAAAAGACGAGCCGGCCCTTGCTGCTGCGGGACCGCTTCTTGACTATGCCGTTGAGAATGTAGGGGCAAAACTAGGTCATCTGTCAGGAATTCAAAAAGTTCAGGATAGCGACTATGTTCCCCTGGATGAAGCTACCCAGAAGAACCTCGAGCTCGTAGAAAATCTTGAAGATGGCGGAACAGAATTCACGGTTTTTCAGGTGCTTGATTTTACTCAAACAGCAATGGGGGCCAGAACGCTCTCAAGATGGCTGCTGCAGCCCTTGCGGAAACTCGAAACAATCATAGAAAGACAGGGAACTGTCGGACTGTTATATCATCATCAAATTGAACTTAACGAAATTCGTTCCATCATAGCCTCAGCACGTGATCTGGAAAGACTGGCCGCAAAAATAGGCACAGGAAGAAGTAATCCAAGAGAATACGAGTCGATCGGAGCAAGCCTCAACGTTGTAATAGAACTGCACCGCTATGTTGAAGCCAATCCCGCTCTTAACGATGTATTCCTGCTGGGAGCAGAAGAAAAGCAAGCAGCACAGGATCTCAGCAGACTGTTAAATGAAGCTATTTCAGATAATCCTCCCTTATCACCCCTGGAAGGTGGAATAATCCGTGATGGCTATGATGAAAAAGTAGACAGTCTGAGAAATTTACACCGAAACAGCGATGCGGTACTGCAGCAGTATGTGCAGCAGCTTCAATCAGACACCGGACTGAGCACCCTGAAGGTTAAATACAACCGGGTTCTCGGATATTTTCTGGAACTGGGAAAATCAAAAAGAGACCAAATTCCAGACTATTTCATTCCTCGTCAATCACTGACTCAATGTGACCGGTTTACTACCAAAACTCTGAATGAAATTGAAACCGAACTCAACGATGCTCAGCAGAATCTAATAGACCGTGAGCTGGAAGTCTTTCAGCAGATTCGTACAGATGTCGAATCCCGTATTGCCGAAATACTGAGGATTGCAGGAAAACTCGGTGAACTTGATTCACTGCAATCGCTTGCTCAGGCAGCGACCATTCACGGTTATGTCAAACCCGTCCTCGATACAACCAGGCGGCTGGAAATTGAAAAAGGAAGGCACCCGGTAGTCGAACAGTTCATGCCCGGCGGTGATTTCATTCCTAATTCTGTGGACCTCAGCACACGATCTTTCTCACTTATAACCGGTCCAAATATGGCTGGTAAATCTACATATCTCCGTCAGACAGCTTTGATCGTACTCCTCAGCCAGATCGGCTCATTCGTTCCTGCAGAATCTGCACATATCGGCATCGCCGATAAAATTTACTGCAGAGTAGGTGCCCGGGATAACCTCGCTAGAGGAGAATCAACATTTCTGGTTGAAATGAGTGAAACAGCCCACATACTTCGGACATCCGGACCGAACAGCCTCATAATCATGGATGAGGTCGGCCGTGGGACCAGTTCAACCGATGGACAAGCAATCGCTCACGCCGTCTGTGAATATATTCTTGATACACTTGATTCCAGAACCCTGTTTGCAACGCATTATCACCAGCTCTCCCAGATTGAACACGAGAATTTCCAGAATCAATCATTAGCTGTTCTGGAAAATGGACGGGATATTGTTTTTCTTAGAGAAATTCAACAAGGGCCGAGCAGTCACAGCTATGGCATACAAGCAGCCAGACTTGCAGGCGTTCCGGAACAGATAATTGCACATGCCGAAAAGATACTCGAATTAATTGAGCCTGAACAGGAAATAGCACTACCACAGAATAAACCTGTATCCAGTGTACAAAAGTCTCCTCAGCTCTTTTCTGTAGAAACAGAAATCGCTGATATTCTCAGAAACACCGATCCCGACAGTTTGAGTCCCAAATTGGCTCTTGAGCTGATCTATACCCTCAAAGAACAACTTAATTAAAGGAAAATACAAATTCATGCTGTATAAAAAAGCATGTACAGGTCTCTATTCAACTGGATTTTTCCTTCACATTGCGCCTGGTGTGGCAAAGAAACAGCATCTTCTGAAGCACTCTGCCAATGTTGTTTTGCAAAAATACTCGCAGAATGCAGCAGCAGCCTACACCTTCTTCATACATCTGAACTTGCAGATTTCTCACCTTATTCTTCAGGTAAATACTCCGGCAGACTCAGGCAGGCAATCCTACTATGGAAAAAACAGAATTGCCGGCTTATGTGCGGTCATTTCGCAGAACTCCTGGCTTATACCATACCGGCTGAAGCCTGGGGCTGGCCGATTGTTTATATACCGGGTCATCCCAAAAATATTCGATTTCGTGGCTGGGATCCGATGCAGGTGACAGCAAGTCTACTCGCAGACATAACAGGAGGAGAGTGTCTGCATGCTCTCGTAAGATTCAAAAAATCCAGGATACAGAAAAATCTTGATGTCGATCAACGGAAAAAGAATGCAGAATACATGTTCGGCATATCAGATGTAGATATTCCGGACAGACTCATTCTGATCGATGATATAACAACTACCGGTGCAAGCATAAAACATGCAGCTCAAAAACTGAGCGAGCAGGGAGTCGGGAAGATGTATTGTTTTACGATTGCACAGGATTGACAAAAGACTGCATATTACTTAATCTTGAAACAGACAATTTATTTCAAGGAAAAAAAGAGTCGTTCAGCGGCTCTTTTTTTTTGACCGATTATCGTAAATAATTATTGGAGACCATATGACCCCAAAAGAACAGGAGCTGATCGATCTGCTCTCACCGGTTCTTGAAGGTATGAATCTACAGCTTGTTGACTTATCTTCAGCCATTACAAATGGACGCCGCCATCTCGTAGTTGTTGTTTTCAGCAATGACGGTGTGGGACACGACGAACTCGGAAAAGCTCACAAGACGATACAGGCCAGAATGCAGGCACTTGATCCTCATGGCTATGATCTTAGTATAGAACTCTCTACTCCAGGCATTGACAGGGTGATTAAAAATCAATGGGAGTATAAAATATTCACAGGAAAAGGAATCAGGATTTTGACTGAAGATAATTCCGACTGGATCTATGGAGTTCTGGAAAACACTGATGATTCATCAATAGAAATTTCAGAAACAGATGGGCAGAAGCGATCAATTGCTATTGCATCTATTCGTAAAGCAAAACTTGACTACTTGCAGGACAGGAGGTAATTATGGCAGCAGGATTAGCCGACGCTATACGGCTTATAGTTCAGGACAAAGGCATATCTGAAGAATTGGTTCGCCATATTATCGAAGAGTTCCTCTATGCTGCGTACAAGCGCACTTTTGACACCGTTGAAAATGCTGTAGTAAAATTCTCGGATGACGGTAGCGAGGTTTCATTATTTGCCCAGAAAAAAATCGTCGATGATGTATTTGATCCGGTTACTGAAATTGATATTGAAGACGCATTGAAGTTCAATGAGGATTGTGAGCTTGGCGATGAACTGCTAATCGAAATCAATCCCCAGGAATTTGACCGAAGTGCAATACAAAGTGCAAAACAACGCGCCAGACAAACCATGAGGGACATCCAGAAAGATACTCTTTACTCTGAATTCCATGAGAAAGAGGGTGAGATGATCATCGGATACTATCAGCGTGAACGAAATGGAACCATATTCGTTGATCTTGGTAAAACCGAAGGTATAATGCCGAAGCGCTATCAGAGTCCAAGAGAAGCCTATAGGCAGAATGATCGTATAAAAGCCTTGATCTATGAAGTAGTCAAAGCACCACATGGTCTGCAGATCGTACTTTCGCGCACTCATCCTGAATTTGTTAAAAGAATTTTCGAGCTTGAAGTACCGGAAGTATACGATAAAACAGTCGAAATTATGAAGGTTGTCCGTGAACCAGGATATAGAACCAAAATTGCCGTATACAGCCACAGAGAGGATGTAGATCCAGTAGGCGCCTGTGTTGGTGTTAAAGGTGTCAGGATTCAGGCAATTGTCCGTGAACTTGAAGGTGAAAAAATCGATATTCTGAAATATTCACCTGATCCGAGAGAATATATCCAGAATGCACTATCTCCTGCGGAAGTAGAACAGGTTGTTATTCTGAGTGAATCGAAGCGGCAGGCACTGGCAATTGTGCCGGATAATCAGCTCTCGGTTGCTATCGGAAAACAAGGCTTGAATGTGCGCCTGGCTAACCGGCTTGTCGACTGGAATGTTGATGTAAAAACCCCTGAACAGTTTGCAGAGATGGACATCAGTGCTGATTCCAAACGAGCGGTATCCGAGCTTTTTGGTGATTATGAAGATGAAGAAATCACCCAGATTCGTGAATTGCCCGGTATCGAGCCTCATCTTGTTGATATACTGGAAGAAAATGGACATATCTACATAGAAGATCTCGTCACACTCTCAAGAGAAGATCTTGGAAATATCAAGGGACTTACTGAGGCGAATGTCGATAATCTCATGCATATCGTTGCTGAAAACGTCGAAATCGTTGATGACCGATATGAAGAAGATGAATATGAAGATGACTACGAAGACTCCGAAGATGCAGAGCAGATAGACGAATCAGAAGAATCAGGCGCTGATGATGCTGATTCTAATGAAGATGATGCTGAGGATGAAGAAATCCAGTACGTATCAGAACTCCCCGGACTGACTGACGGAATAGTAGAAGCATTAGCTGCTGCAGAAATTGTCGATATAGTAGACCTGATTGACCTGATTACCACCAGACCTGAGGCTCTTAAAGATATTGAAGGTCTTAATGAAGATGATATTCAGGTACTCAGTGCAATTATCGACGATAGTGTTGAAATTATAGACGAAGAAACTGACGACGAATCAGATGAAGATTGACTCTATCAGGGCATTGAAGAAGCTCATAGAGAATGATAGTATACAAAGGTCAAGCAGCCGTGCAGGTTTCCTGCACGTGCCAAATGGGGCGCATATGATGTAATAGCTCCAGCGTTGACTGTACAGAGAGGAATAAAGGGGTAGTATGTCTACAGACCAGGAAATGGATAAGAAACCGAAGGCCACGTTAATCAAACACAAGAAGGAGCCTTCTGTCCAATCCACAGAGAAAAATGAGCAGCCAAAAAAGAAAAAACGGGTTGTTATTCGCAAAACATCAAAACCTGTCACAAAGCAGGATTCAGTTCAGGAAAAAACTGAAGCTGAACCAGCTGCTGCAACGAAGAGCCAGAAACCCCAGGAATCCAGATCTGTCGATACGGGACATGCGAAGGAAGAAGCTCGGAACACTCCAAAAGCGACTGACAAGGAAAAAACTGATCCTTCAGCAAAAGCTTCAAGCCCCTCGAGCCAGGTGAAATCAAAACCTGAAGCAGAGAAAAAAGAAGCCGAGCCTGCTCAGAAGCCAAAACCCGAGCAAACTGCATCAGAAGAAATAAAGAAAACAACACAACCACAGGACAAACCGAAAGGCTCCAAAGATAAACCCGATTCGGTCTGGACTGCTGACGGCAAGCCTCTGGCAAAAGAGCGGACACCTCAGAAGCGCAGTGGGGTTGAGGTCTATCGACCGAAACGCCCGGCACGTGATACCTCGGCAAGCCGACCTGCAGCACGCTCCACAGGCGACAGCAGTCGGCCTGTAGGGGCAGGACGACCACCAGGGCGTCCTGGCAGCCGTAGCACTGGCGCTCCGGGTGGACCGGGTGCAGTTCCCAGAAATCGCGATTCACGACCGCCTGTCGCACCAGCTGGAGCCGGAAGATTTCCGGGTAGACCAGGTCAGGGTCCTCCTGGAGGACCACGGGGTCCAAGAACCGGTGGCCCAGGTGGAGCACCTCCTTCCGGCACTAACAGACCAGAGTCGGATACCGGAAAAACACAACAGAAACGATTCTTTAAGTCAAAGAAAAAAGAAAACTATCGACGTGAGCGGCATGAAGAAAAAGTAATAAACTACAAGAAAAATAAAGGACCTAAGGTTCAGTCGGTTCCGAAAGAAATCGATATCATGGAAGTAGTTACCGTTTCCGAGCTTGCAAGAAAAATGAACCTCAAGGCTTCAGACCTTATCGGCAAGCTCATGGGCATGGGCATGATGGTCACGATCAATCAGCAGATCGATGCTGAAACAGCAGAAATACTCGCATCAGAATATGGCTGTAAAGTAAAAATAGTTTCGCTTTATGATGAGACTATTATAGAAACTGAAAAAGACACCGAAGATGACCTGCAGAAACGACCTCCGATAATTACGGTTATGGGTCATGTAGACCATGGTAAAACCAAACTTCTTGACGCTATTCGTACCACGAATGTTGCCAGTGGCGAGTTTGGAGGAATTACCCAGCATATCGGTGCCTATCAGGTCCAGACCAAACAGGGCAATATTACCTTTCTTGATACGCCTGGTCACGAAGCATTTACACTTATGCGTGCTCGTGGAGCGCAGGTCACTGACATTGTTATTCTCGTAGTCGCTGCTAACGACGGTGTCATGCCTCAGACACGTGAGGCTATTGATCACGCAAAAGCAGCTGGTGTCCCGATAATTGTTGCAATCAATAAAATTGACCTTCCGGAGGCAAACCCCGACCGCGTCAAACAGCAGTTGTCAGATCTTGATCTGATGCCGGAAGAATGGGGCGGTTCAACACTGTATGCAGAGATATCTGCACTAAAGGGCGAGGGTATTGAAGCTCTTCTGGACACAGTATTCCTGCAGGCAGAAGTCCTTGAACTTAAAGCGAACTTCACCACCAATGCGGAAGGCCATGTTATTGAATCGAAGGTTGATCCAGGCCGGGGTACTGTTTCTACTGTTCTTATAGAACGGGGAACATTATCTATAGGTGACAGTTTTGTTGCCGGTGTGTTTCATGGAAAAGTACGGGCCATGTTTAATGATCTCGGTGAAAAAGTTAAAGAAGCTACGCCTTCAATGCCTGTAGAAATACTGGGATTCACAGGGATACCAAATGCTGGAGATCCCTTCCACGCCACTGACACTGAAAAGTTTGCAAGACAAATCGGTAGCAAGCGGCAGGAGCTTCGCAAGGTTGAAGAGGCCAGGAATGTTAAGAAAGTTACACTGGATAATCTGTATGATTCGATTCAGGAAGGCGAAATTCAGGAGCTGAAGGTTGTCATTAAGGGCGACGTTCACGGCTCGGTCGAGGCATTGAAACAGAGTCTTGAAAAACTCAGCACCAAAGTTATTCGACTTGTAGCAATTCATTCATCTGCTGGAGCTATCAACGAGAAGGACGTCATGCTGGCAGCTGCATCAAATGCAATTGTCATCGGCTTCCATGTACGACCAACGCCGAGAGCAGCACTTCTTGCCGAGCAGGAAAAAGTAGAGATCAAGAAATACAGCATCATTTATGACGCTGTAGAAGATATCAGGTCTGCCATGGAAGGGCTCCTGACACCTGATCTTCTGGAAGAATCAATCGGCTCTATCGAAGTCAGAGAAACCTTCAAGGTACCAAAAATCGGTACTATAGCTGGTTGTTATGTGACAGAAGGCCGCATAACACGCGGTTGCCATTTACGTGTTTTCCGGGATGATGTTGAAATACACAAGGGAAAAATTTCGTCTCTCAAACGTTTCAAGGATGATGTTAAAGCCGTTGAAACCGGATTCGAATGTGGTATAGCAATCGAAAATTACACGGATCTCAAGGTAGGAGATATTCTTGAGCCGTACATTATCAAGGAAGTTGCCAAAAAACTTTCCGATTCGGAATAAGACATGCATCGTAGAGAACGAATTGAACAGCAGATCACTGAAACGATCGGAAAATTGATTGTCAGTAGACAGATCAAGGATCCTCGCGTCGATACACTAGCCTCGGTAAGCCGGGTTAGTGTATCGAAGGATTTTGCTTTTGCCAGAGTTTACATCAGCGGCTTCCTCAAGGAAGAAAGTCTCAAAAAAACAGTAGAGGGACTAAACTCTGCCTCTGGCTTTGTGCAGATGAAACTTGCAAGTGTCCTTAACACCAGAATGACTCCCAGACTCACTTTTTTTGCAGATACATCATTAGCAGAAGGCTTTGAAGTAATGCAGAAGCTGAACGATCAGTGATTAGCACATGCAGGGATTACTTGTTTTACATAAGCCTGTTGGAATTTCATCCTTCAAGGCTTTATCTCCGGTAAAAAAAGCATTAGACAGAAAGACCAAGGTGGGACATACAGGCACCCTTGACCCATTCGCTGAAGGACTCATGCTGGTACTGATCGGCTCTTTCACTCGATTGAATAGTCAAGTCCTTGCTTCCAATAAAACCTATGTAGCAGAAATCTGTCTCGGAAAAGAAACAGATACTCTTGATAATACAGGCAACATTATCAAGAGCATGACTGTGCCGGAACTCACTCCGGAAAAAATCGCACAGACACTCTCAGTGTTTACCGGCATTCAGAATCAAATACCTCCTTTGTATAGCGCTATCCATGTGAATGGAGAGCGTGCATATAATAAAGCAAGAAATGGTGAGCTATTCGATCTTCCTCCAAGAAAGATAGAAATACAGGAAATCAAACTTCTTGATTTTTATGAAAACAGTCTTCGCATTGAAGTAACATGCGGATCGGGCACCTACATAAGATCTCTGGCCCGGGATATTGCTGATAAATTAGGGACCTGCGGTCACCTGACATCTCTGCTTAGATCGCGTGTAGGCGAATTCAATCTTGATGACGCCTTACTGATTGATCCAGACACGAGTGCTGTAGAAAACTCTTCATATGCGGACACAATCAGAAAAAAAATACAGCAGGATGAGCATGCATACTCTATGCTTACGGGAAATCCAGTCATACGCCTGAAACCTGACTACATAGACGCTTTTGCCGACGGGAAACCGGCAAAACATAGCTGGTTTTATGAGAAACTCAAGCCTGCTACCAGTAATTACGGTGTTTTCACCGATGCCCATGTTTTCTGTGGTCAAATAGTAAGCAATGACATAGGTTCTCTCAGTTATCGATTTGTTTCTCCTCATATCCAGGAGAGAAAATAATGATATGCTATACCTGGCCTGAGTTTTTGAATTCCGAGCTTCCTGGACATACCGAAGCAGCAGTGACCATAGGAGTCTTCGATGGTGTACATATCGGACACGCCGAATTATTTACCGCAATACATTCATTCTCCAGGTCACACGGATGTGCATCAATAGTATTTACTTTTACTGATACCCCGAAAAAGATGACAAGGCATATTCACACAAAGAATGTGCAAACACTTCAACAGCGCCTGCATGCCATCAGTCAATACGGAATCGACTATGTTATACTGATTGACTTTACGCCGGAATTCAGTAAAATAAAAGGTGAATTATTTTGGAAAATGCTTACTCAGCAGATAGCGGTCCGCTTCATTGCTGTGGGACATGATTTCAAGATGGGGTACAAAGGAAGTTTTAACGCTGAGAAAATAGTTCATTTTTTTCAGCAGCAACAGCCTTCGCCAGCTGTCCTTATTACCCCGGAAATTCAACATGAGGGAAAACGAATCAGCAGCAGCAGATTGCGCGAAGCTGTAGTCTCCGGAGGACTTCTGGAATATACAAAGCTGACGGGTAGAACATATGAAATAGAGCTGGATTTACTGCAAGGTAATGATGCTGTTCATGTGCTCATCCCACCTGATGGCAGGTATAATGCTACTGCGCTTGATTCAAATAGGAATGTAATTTGGGGGAATAAAACTGTCCTTGTCAAAAATCAAAAGGTTTCAACAGGGAGTAGTAATGACTCTATAATTACACTACAGTTACATCACAAGGAATAATGAAGGAGAAATACTGCATGGCGCTGAATAAAGATGCAAAAGCAGCAATTGTTGAAGAACACGGAGCAAATGCTCAGGACACAGGGAACACCGATGTACAGGTTGCACTGCTAACAGCACGAATTAATGAGCTGACAGAACACCTGAAGATACAGAAGAAGGATCATAGCACCAGAAGAGGTCTTCTGAAACTCGTAGGGAGCCGACGCCGATTACTGAAATATCTACAGAAGAATGATATTAATAGATACCGTGAATTAATTAAGAAACTAGGACTGAGAAAATAGTGAAGAGCGGAGTTCTATGTAACTCCGCTTTCTTGTTTTCGTACAATTCCAGTACGAATAAGGAAAAGAATGTATGTTTGATGTGAAAGAAGTAAGAGTAAAAGTCGGAAAATCAGAGCTGATTTTCGAAACAGGCCGGATGGCGAAACAGGCCAATGGTGCCGTTTTCGCAAAACTGGAAGGAACTGCAGTTATCGCAACTGCCTGTTGTGGTTCCTCTATTAGGGATGATCTTGATTTTGTCCCACTGTCAGTAGAATATAACGAAAAGTATTACGCTGCGGGTAAGATTCCTGGTGGGTTCCTGAAGAGAGAAGGCCGTCCGAAGGACAAGGAAGTTCTTGTCTGCCGTCTGATCGACCGACCTATAAGGCCGCTGTTCTCAAAAGAATTCAAGCGTGATCTCCAGGTAGTTCCAACCGTAATTTCTACTGACCAGATCAATCCACCTGATGTTACCGCAATGTGTGCAGCTTCTGCCGCAGTAACAATTTCCGACATTCCCTTTGATGGACCGGTTGCTGCAGTTCGTGTAGGCCACCTCAACGGCGAGTATCTTATTAATCCTACATACCCGGAAATAGAAGAGGGTGACCTCGATATTATTGTAGCTGGAACCAAAGATGGAATTACTATGGTTGAGGGCGGAGGGCAGGAAGTTTCTGAGGATGTTCTCCTTGAAGCTATCGAACTTGCTCACGAGTCAATTATAAGAATATGCGATGCGCAGCTCGAACTTCGAGAACTCGCAGGTAAGGAAAAACTGCCGCTTGCACCATCGCCGGCACCACTTGCAAATGAACAGGAAATACTTGATTTTGCACGCCCTAAAATGAATGAAGCCTGTTTTGTAATTGGCAAATTTATCAGAGGCGCTGCAGTAAAAGCTGTAAAAACCGAGACTCTCGAACATTTCAGAGAAAGTATTGCCGAAGAAGACGAAAAGAAGTTCTCCGGTATAATGGAAAAACTTGAACAGGAAATCGTCCGCGAAAGCATTCTGAAAAACAAGAAGCGAACCGATGGACGGGGACCGGATGATATTCGCCCGATTACCTGTGAAATTGATGTGCTGCCAAGAACCCATGGTGCAGCCTTGTTCAC
Organism: Spirochaeta dissipatitropha; assembly: GCF_054657935.1. Classification (NCBI taxonomy): domain Bacteria; kingdom Pseudomonadati; phylum Spirochaetota; class Spirochaetia; order Spirochaetales; family Spirochaetaceae; genus Spirochaeta; species Spirochaeta dissipatitropha. The sequence continues at coordinate 31,040 of NZ_BAAHXT010000010.1, forward strand.
TCGTGGAGAAACCCAGGCACTTGCTATTACTACACTGGGAACTGTCTATGATGAACAGATCATGGACGATATAGACGGAGATCGACGCGAAAATTTCATGCTGCATTACAATTTTCCTCCTTTTTCAGTAGGGGAAACCGGGCGCATGGGGACAGGCCGTCGTGAAATCGGTCATGGGCACCTTGCCCATAGATCTATCAGTCCTATGCTGCCTGGCAAGGAAGCCTTCCCGTACACAATCCGTGTAGTTTCTGAAGTACTTGAGTCAAACGGCTCCAGTTCAATGGCTACCGTCTGTGGAGGATCACTTGCACTGCTGAATGCCGGTGTACCTATGAAAAGACCTGTTGCTGGTATAGCTATGGGACTAATAACCGATGGAACCGATGCTGTTGTTCTTTCTGACATTCTCGGTGAAGAAGATCATCTCGGAGACATGGATTTCAAGGTATCAGGAACAAGTGTAGGTATAACTGCCTTCCAGATGGATATCAAGGTAAAGCGTATTCAACCAGCTGTAATGCGTACAGCATTGGAACAGGCTAAACGAGGCCGGATGCACATCCTTGGTGTTATGGACAAGGTAATCGAGAAGCCACGTGAGTCCCTGAGCGAATACGCCCCAAGAATTATTAATTTCAGGGTTGATCCGGAAAAAATCGGTCTACTGATCGGTCCCGGAGGTAAAACCATCAAGGGAATCAATGAAAAATTTTCAGTTGAAACCAACATCGAGAATGACGGCCAGATCACCATTTACTGCAGAGACAGCAAGAATGCAGAAATGGCAAAAGCAGCATTCATTGGTCTGATGGAAGAACCAGAAATCGGTAAGAAATACGATGGTGTGGTTCGACGAATCGTTGATTTTGGTGCATTTATTGAATTTCTACCTGGAAAAGAAGGTTTGTGCCATATAAGCAAAATGTCCAGCCAACGAATTAACGATGTTAAGGATGTTCTGGAACTAGGACAGGAAGTCCCGGTCAAGATCATTGAAATTGATAAAATGGGCCGTGTAAACCTGAGTCTGATCTACGAAGGCGCAGATGATGCTCCACCTCAGAGACGGGATAGTGCACCGCCAAGACCTGAACGAAGATAGAATTGTGAATATACGTATCAGCTCTGATCCTAAATATATCGCTGCATATACCCCCGAGTATCACAGCATTTCTGCTGCCGGGGCGGATTTAAGAGCTGATATTCCTGATCAGCTGACACTGCAGCCCCTGCAGCGTCAGTTGATTCCGACGGGAATACGAATAGCCCTTCCGCATTCAGTTGAGGCTCAGGTCAGGCCGCGTTCCGGTCTGGCGGCGAGGAGCGGCATTACTGTTATCAATGCACCAGGAACTATAGATCCCGATTACCGGGGTGAAATTTCAGTGCCCGTTGTAAATCTGAGTTCGGAGGAAGTTATTATCTCTCCCGGTGATAGAATCGCTCAGATGGTTATTGCGCCATTTATTCAGGCAAGTTTTCAGCTCTCAAGAACTGAAGAATTAACAGATACAGATAGAGGATCCGGCGGTTTTGGCTCTACCGGCATTCAATAAACACAGATCTTACTTAACTATTTCGTGGTACATCAGCAAGGAATTCACACTGACTTTCATAGTGTGTTTCCTGTTCTTCTTTGCTATTTTTTTCGTCAACCAGCTTTTATACCTGGCTGAAGAAATCCTGCAGAAAAGAGCGCCACTTGGTGAGGTTCTGTTGCTGATGGTCTATGCAATGCCATCGTTTATTGCCCTGAGTATCCCCTTTGCAACATTGGTAGGAGCACTGCTTACAGTCGGGAAATTCTCTTCAGATAATGAAATTGTTGCATTTCAAGCGTCCGGCATACCGTTAAGTAAGCTCTTTCTCCCGATGATGATACTCGGTATCGTATTCTCAACGGGATCATTTGTAATGAACGACATTCTCCTCCCAATAGGTACAATTAACTACGGCCGACTTTACCGCAGCCTTATATTATCAAACCCTGAGCTGGAACTTCAGCCATACTCGATACAAAGCCACAGAAACAGGGTCATGGTCACCGGCTCAGTTCAGGAAAATATTATAAACAATCTATTGATAATCGATAATGATTCAGAAGGAAACAGACGGATCATTATGGGAAAGTCAGCTGAACTTATTGTTGAGGATGATAAACTGGCAGAGTTGTCCTTTTCTATCAGCGATTTCTTTTCACATAGTTACTCCAATAGATCACCGCAGAGCTGGGACTATGTAACAGGTGAACGAATGCAGTACAGAATCCCCCTTCAGGATCTCACAGATATGGTCATCCGTCCGGGAGCACGGGAGAAGAGTTCTGTTGATGTGTGGAAAGATATCCAGGCAAGAAGAACAGATTTTGAAACCCGCAGTTACAACCATACTTCTTCAATCGAAACTACGATGGCAGAAGCTGCAACTGAATACTGGAATATGGTGAATAATCATAATAGAACCCAGAGCTATTCTTCATCAGAAATACGAAAAGTCAAAGATCTGCAGGCGGATATAAATCAAAAAATTTCCCGACCTGTCAGGGATACTATGCTTCAGATATATGAGATTGAATTTCATAAAAAATTCTCTATACCATTTGCTTCTCTTGCCTTTGTTCTGTTTGCGTTCCCGGTCGGTGTTTTTTCACGCCGATCAGGTAGAACCGTTAACTTTGGCATCGGACTGATAATCTGTGTACTCTATTGGTTTTTCCTGTTAGGTGGTCAGACTCTCGGTACCCAGAATCATGCTATCCCGCCATTTCTTACTATGTGGTTCCCTAATATACTGCTGATAGTAATTGGATCTCTCCTGCTGCTGTTTCGTTCCAGGAGGTGACAATGAGACTCGTCAGTAAAATGTTGTTAAAAAATGTCTTTACGATTTTTGTAATATCTCTCGTTTTCTTCATTGTCATAATTCAGGTCATTGACCTGTTTGCCAACCTCACCCGATACATAAACCAGGATGTGCCGTTTTTTCAGGTCCTGCTGGTTCAGATTTACTTTCTTCCGCAGAGCATAAGCTTCGCACTGCCGATTGCATTACTCTTTGCAATATCATTCACGATGGGCACCCTGTACAGTAATAATGAACTCGTGGCCATACTCGGTGCTGGCATTCCACTTTACAGGCTTGTCAGCCCCATTCTGATACTTGGTGTACTACTGAGTTTTTTCAGTCTCCAGTTTGAAGATTCTATCGTTATACCCGCTACGCGTCAAAAAAATCAGCAGTCACGTGAGTTGCTGGGTATTTCCCAGAGTTTCAGTAATGCAGATATCACCCTCATTGGAGCTCAGGGAAGAGTAGTATATTTCGCGGATTATTATAACGATGCTGCTAAGACATTAACCAATGTACTTATTATTACCCGTCATGAAAATGGTGACTTTGACAGACGAATCGAAGGAAGAACGGCACGATGGAATGGAAATACATGGTCAATTCCTGATGCTACAGTATTTTCATTTGACAGGAACGAGTTTCTGGAAAAACAGCAAGATAGTTCATTCACTTCAGAAATGCTTAACACCAGTCCAGGCTCATTCAGACGGCAGGTTCAAAACTATGATGATCTGACGCGCAGTGAATCAGCTGAGCTTGTACAGAATCTGCAGCAATCCGGACTGCCGTACAGGGCTGCACTGACACAGTACTATGAACGATATGCATTTTCCATAACTCCTTTTATTGTAACATTGATCAGCTGCGCAATCGGCGGCAAGCTGAAAAAAAACATATTGCTGATGAGTCTGCTGATAAGTTTAATCATTTCTGTAACTTACTACGTGATTCAGATGGTTTTATCCTTACTAGCAAGCTTCGGCGGTCTTGATCCTGTTATTGGTGCGTTCAGTGGTGTGACCTTATTCTTCGGAATAGGGATCATTCTCTTATTGAATGCCAAAACCTGATCGATAACATAAAGAGTAGAGGACAACATAGATGATAACTATTACAAGCCAGGACCCCAGAACAAACGCGCGGGCAGGGATACTGCATCTGCCACATTCAGATGTGGAAACACCAGCTTTCATGCCTGTCGGAACCGCGGCAACAATTAAAGGTGTATATCCTGGACAGACTGAAGAACTGGGATACAGACTGATTCTTGCAAATACCTATCATCTTCTCTTGCGGCCAGGAGTTGATACAGTAAAAAAACTCGGTGGCATACGGCAATTCTCCAACTGGAATTACAATATTTTAACTGATTCCGGCGGCTACCAGGTTTTTTCTCTTTCTCAATTGAGAAAAATCAAGGAAGAAGGGGTCTTCTTCAGAAGTCATATAGACGGAAGTAAACACACACTAACGCCTGAATCTGTAGTGCGCGCCCAGGCTGATTTCGGCAGTGACATTCAGATGGCACTCGATGTATGCACACCACCCGAAATTTCTCAGCAAAGCGCTAAGGAAGCTATGGATATGACAAGCAGATGGCTGAAGCGAGCTATTTCAGAATGGAAATCGATTCAGCCTGAATATAGCGGTAAATTATTCGGAATAGTGCAGGGTAATTTTTTCCCTGAATTGAGACGTCAGCATGCTGAAACAGTAAGTGAAATGGGAACTCCTGGAATTGCTGTCGGGGGACTTTCAGTTGGAGAATCATTTCAGAAGTTCGACGATATTCTGGCTCACACAATGCAATTCATACCCGGTGACAGACCGAGATACGTCATGGGTATCGGAACTCCGGACTTTATCCTCTCTGCAGTGGAACATGGAGTTGATATGTTTGACTGTGTCCTGCCAACCAGAATTGCCAGAAATGGTACTATTTTCACCCAGAATGGACTGGTAAGTCTCAAGCGGTCAATTCACAGGGGTTCCGATGAAGCTATAGATATCGCAGGAGGTACAGCTCCTGAACTTCAGCCATATACCCGTGGCTACCTTCACCATCTCTTTAATGCCCGGGAAATGCTTGGACCAATGATTGCGAGCCGCCACAACCTGTATTTTATGTCCCGATTCATGTATGATGTACGCAAGGCAATCAAGAATGGCACTTATCTGGAATTCAAGAAGAAATTTCTTGAAACATTCTACCCGGAGAAAAAAAGCCCATGACCAAAAAATCAGTATACAGAAATAACAGAAATAAAAGACACACTCTTGCAGCACTTATCATTATTTCCATGTACATCGCACATCCGGTAATTTCAGATGAAACCCCGGAAAGCGAAGACGACGTCTCTGAAGAGCTGGTAAGTCAACGACAGGACTGGCAGGAAACACTTGCTTTTGGCATAGACTCCAAAGTTATTGAACTAATCAGCACACTCAAGGAAAGGCGTGAAACCAGCATGCACGCTGATCTGATTGAGCGCTTCCAGCTGAGCAACAATCCCGCTCTCAAACGTGAAGTGTTTGATTTTTTTCGTGAGATGAAATACCCGGGTCTTGAAGATGAGGCTCTCGACATCCTCACTTATTTCTATGAGTTCAGCAACACCCTTATTCGATCTGCAACCCAGTATATAGGGGCCATTGAGGTACAAGCAGCTGATGAAGCTGCTGATCTGCTTCGGGACTTGATTCTCGAAGAAAACACAACCTATTCCAATACGGCAGTAAATACACTTGCTCAAATTGCCAGAGATGACGACGTGCTGTTTTTTATTGATATTCTCAAAGACCAAAACATAATTTCTCAATCAATCAGAGAATCAATACTTCTGGCATTTGGAACTATCAGGAATAAGCTTGCTGTAGAGTACCTCATTGAACTTCTGGAAGATGACGCTGAATCTGCTACTGTACGCCAGTATGCCGCTGATTCATTGGGAAAAATTGGTGATCAATCAGCAATACCCAGCCTTATAGCTACACTTGATTCAGAAGACAACCTGCTTCGAGCATATGCAATATCTGCTTTAGGAAATTTTCCTGAATATGATAATTCTGCAATTCTTCAGCAAGCCTTGCGGGATTCCTACTGGAGAACAAGAGAAGTAGCAATTGACGGCATAGAAAATGCCCGCATAACAACAGCAGTTCCTGCTTTGCGGTACATGGCGAGACAGGATCCTGAAGCAAGAATCCGCAGAAAGGCAGTCTCCACACTAGCAACCCTTGATACTCCTGAAGCATGGGATTTTATACTTACCGAGGCAGACCGGAGTACAACCGCTTTCGATATGCGAACTCACATGCTAAACCTCATAATTGATAAAAATCCTGGAGCAGGTACAGATCTACTGAAAAAAATAATGCAGGAAGAATGGGAAAAAGAGAACTCCAGATTACTCGATGCCATCTGCAGAAAAATGAGCACCAGAGATAATCCTGAGCTTGAACAATTTTATGTCAAGATGCTGGAACACAGCAATTTCATCATACAGATGTATGGAGTGCGTGGAATCGGCCGGAATGCGCTTGCTTCACAAATTGAACGTATCGAAAGCTTTACCGCTTCACATCATCCGGCAGCGCTAAGAAGGGAAGCAGCCAGCAGTCTGGAACAGCTAAGGTAGTAATACCTCTGTCGGCTGTTCCAGACCTTTCTGACTTTGTGGCACAATCGTGCCACAAGTACTTCGTTTACACCTTTGCCTTACTCACGTCTTTGACAAGATATGAGTAATTCCGCTCATTAATTTCAAAATGAAGTTCTTCGCCTTCTGTTTTTCCGTAAAGCTTGCTGCCTAGCGGAGAAAGGTATGATATAACCCCGTTGTCCGGATCAGACTCCCAGGGACCGAGAACCGTATAAATTTCTGTCTCTTCACTTTCAAGATTCTTAAGCTCTACCACCGTACCAAAGGAAATCTTGCTGTCATCAAACTCGCGAGGGGCAACAACTGAGGCTTTTTCGATTTCTTCCTTCAGACGCGCAACGGTACTGTTAAGCATATCCTGACGTTCTTTAGCAGCCTTGTATTCAGCATTTTCCTTGAGGTCACCATATTCCCGGGCAACAGCAATTTCCTTGGAGTTCTGCGGAACCTCAACCTCATGAATGTGCTGCAGGCGTTTCTGCTTGTCTTCAAATGACTGCTGAAGAACCATAAATCCGCCTCGTGTAAATACTTCCTTCTCCTGAGCATCGTCGTAAAATTGCAGATCAGGGAAAGTAGACTGAATTTCATGTCTGATTGAGAGCCGTAGTGACGGATCGAGATCCTTTACATCCACAAGAAGTGTATATATCCGTTCAACTGATTCTTTTTCAGCCTGCATAAGGAAATCGATCAACTTGTTTTCCTTGAACAGAAATGCCTGAATCTGCTTGTTCAAGCGACGGTTTCCGGTAGCATCTTTCTTATTATCAATATCGCGAAAGGTAATATCGAGCAGATGCACCATATTTATCAACAGCTTCTCATATGTAATATCGATTTTCTTGAACCATTCATCGTCAGCACAGTTTTTGACAAGCCAGATAAACGCCTCACGTCTATCACGGTAATTATCAAACACAGAAAAGAACACAGCTTTCAGTTCATTATAATGTTCATGCTTTGACAGCTCGTTGATAATATCCTTGGATACGTAGTGATTGAAAAATCGAACATAATACTGTGGCCATTCTTTCGAATTTTTTCTGAGCAGAGTCAGGAAATCACGCTTCAGATCATTATCCTTGAGGTTTGAAAAAACCTCATCAACATTCTCTATGTGGGAAAAAAGATTATGAAAATCAAGATCTACCCCGGGGTTGAGGAATGAATATCTTTGCGCAATTCTTCGTACTACCAAATGTGAACCGACAACCATTTCGTTGAAATTTACAGGGTTACGAATAAAACTGACAAAGTAATCAAACATTTCCCTGAAATAATCATTATCCAGCCCGAAGCTGTCATCACGTTCAGTATATTTCTGGAATTCAAACAAGGTCTTTACACGATCAAAGAAATCACTTTCAGCCTTGAAACGGTTATATATTTTCTCATCAAGAGTAATAGGATTTTCACGTACCATGTAGTAGTCGAGTTTATCCTGGAGATTACCGAAGGATTCATCAGTTTTAAGCAGTTCACGGGCTTTCGTACTCCAGGAGGTCCATTCACTGGGTGTCAGTATTGCCGGTACAAGTTCAGCTTTTACCATCTTCATATCCGCGGCATTATTCAGGCTCTTGATTACCGTTCTGAGTGCCCACACAGGATTCTTTTTGACCTTCTCCCGAAGCTTTTCCTTGCGGACTGCAGAGCGGAGTACTGCAATATGATCTTTGGGCATAATCTGCAAGGCATTTACTGCCATCTTCAAACTCATTGTATGTTTGCGCTTTTTTGCAAAATCAATAACGATTTCATCATCGTCTATGCTGCGGATTCGTCCAACTCCCCATGTCCTGTGAAAGACGAAATTACCAGCATCAAAAGAAATATGCTTCTCAAAATCCGAAATCGCTTCATGAATATTTCTCCAGCTGGCACCAAGATTGCTGAGCTTGACGTATTCATCGAGATGACTGTGTCCTGCATATTTCTGGGTATAGGCATTTACAATTTCTTTCCGTGCTTCATGATGATCAGAATCGTAAGTGAGAATCTTCTTCAGAAGATCGATGGTTGTATCCCAGTCTTTTTTCTCGATAAAAACGGGGTAGTAATCTTCAAGGAGCTGAACGGCACGCTCTTCACTCAAAGATTTTGCAATCTTTTTCTCAGCGTGATAGAAGAACTCTATTTCAAGCGGACAATACTCAATCAATTTATGCCAGATATCTTTCACATTGCTGAATAGCTTCTTGTTTATATATCTATGCAATGCTTTTTTGTAATAGGCTACCGCTTCATCAAGGTTTCCATCGGACTCATATTTTTCTGCAAGCTCACGGACAATTTGAGCTTCCTCAAAATCAACCTTGATAAGACGTTCGTATACAGGAAATACTTCTTCTGTCTTGTTTTCATGGGAATAGCAGTCCACGAGAGTTCTCAAGGCATATTTGTTCTCTCCGAATTCGAGAATTCGTTCACAAAGGTACTCTACAATCTTCCATTTATGATTGTCAGAGAACAAATTCACCAGCATAATCAGATGCCCGTCGTTCATAGACTGACGCGAAAGCTGAATTATTCCAGATAGATACAGAGCGATAATACTGTTTTTGGTATGCTGAAGATGTTCATCACATAGCGCAAGAATTTCTTCCTGTTCCTCCAGCTGTTCTATTTTTTCAAGTAAATCATCAAGTTCCTTTAGATTTGCTATGGTATAATTATTTAATGCTGCCCTGGTCCATGTCTCTTCTTTAAGAAGCTCAGCTATGGTTCCAATTGTCGATTCTGCCATCATGTTCTCCTGCGAATGCCTTCAAATCTATTCTATATACTTTGCATATACTGATTTATCTAACTGCTGAATTTTCAGCAGCACTTCTTCCAACTTTGCCCTGTCATCTTTAGATCTATTCAGATGATCAACGAGCCAGAAATACCTGTTCAAAAGCCTGGGAATCAGGATTTCTTTTTCGCTGTTCATCTGTGATAATTCACGCTCCAGGCCGTAAACCGACTGCTTGAGTTTTCCATACTCAATTGACCGGAGTTCACGCTTTACCGAAAACACTCCAAAAAGCACACCGTACACAGGCAGCCATTCGGATAAAGCCCGACCGGAATAACCTTCCGCCCTGACTGCTGCAATGAGCCGAATAATCAGCTCTGATTCCAGATTCTCAAGCTGAATAGCCTGAGGATCAATAAAAAAAGCTTCTCGAAACATCACCTTGGCAAATGCAGTTTCGTTTACAAATGCATAGGAATCCGCAAGCTCAGCAAGAATTCCCGGACTATCCGGTTTTACATTGACTGCGCTCTCATACAGTTCAACTGCTTTCTCATAATTTCCCTGTCCCTTGAAACAGCGTCCAAGTTTCTGTCCTATCTCAGCATCCTTTTTTCCGCTTTTTTCATATAAGGGCCAATAGAAATCAGCTGCTGCTCCAAACACACAAAAACGTATGGAATACATACATCGTTCGGGAATCGATCCGATTCGTTCAACAAAGGGCATAAACAGCCGCCACTGATCCAGCAGAAACTCCCCTGAATCATATGGATCGGGTATTGCAGACAAAGCAGCAAACCGGTCTTTCCAGAAATTTGCGACTTTCAGGGCCGCAAGTATTTCATGATGCTCAAAATCTATAGATAGGGCTTCTTCGAGTATAGAGATAGCTGTTTCAATTTCTTTACTGTGCAGAGCTTCATATGTTTGGGAAAGAAGATCTTCAACCCGGTCATCATTTGGCACCATAACATCCTGAGCGATATATTTCGATCGTTTTGAGACCATTATATCATGATAACGAGTTTCGTCAATCTGCCTCCGGTTGTGCACGGCAAGATGCACAATATTATAAGCCCGGTATCAGACCGAAATCAGATAGGAGAGAACTGAGAAAAAAGGATTGTGAACATGCGCATAATTATGTACAGTATCGATATGGGAGTATCCACAATACGTATCGCACCGTCAATACTGTCCGCCGACTTTACCCGAATTGCTCATGCAGTTTCTGTTATAGAGAAAAGCGGAGCAGACTGGATCCATCTCGATGTTATGGATGGTCACTTTGTTCCGAACCTGACATTTGGCTCACAAATGATCAGTCACATCAGAAAAGAAAGCACAATGCCTCTGGATGTTCATCTTATGATCGAAAAACCAGAGCTTTCTGTACCATTGTACATAGACGCTGGTGCTGACCATATCACATTTCATATTGAGGCATGTACCCACGCACACCGTACACTTCAAATAATCAAAAATGCCGGCCTGAAAGCTGGAATCAGCATTGTCCCGTCAAGCCCGGTCAGTCTGATTACCCCCCTGCTTGAAGAAATAGATATTGTTTTACTCATGTCTGTGAATCCAGGCTTTGGCGGACAGACTTTCATTCCTTACACAATGGAAAAAATCCGTCAGCTTTCTGATTTCAGAAAGCTCAATGGAGTAAATTTTGATATTGTTATTGATGGAGGTGTGCATTTGCAGAATTCTGCGAAAATAGCCGCTGCTGGAGCTGACGTACTGGTCAGCGGATCTGCCTTCTTCGCTGCAAGTAATCAAGCTGAATTTGTTGATTCATTGAAAAGCGGAGATAATGGCTTGAGTATTACATGAAGCAGCCGAAAATATAAAAGGGGAAATCGTGTATTTAGTGAACAGACCAGTCAAAACAGTTATTTTTATTATCCTCTTTCAGCTATTGCTGTCTGCATTCCTGGCAGGTAATTCGCAATCCGATACAGATGCACTGCTACAACGGGGAATGGACGCCTTTCAAACCGGCAGATATGAAGTGGCAGAAAATCTTTTTCTGGAAATTATCAGTAATGAGCAGCACCACATGCGATTAGCAGATGCATATTTCTGGACATCAAAAACCTATATGGCTCTCGGAGCATTAGGTTCTGCCTCCAGTTATCTTGAATACTTTATATATAACTTCCCACAGCACCATTACACTGAAGAAGCATATTATCAGCGCGGTCGTATTTTTTACCTCCAGGCGGATTACAACAATGCAATACAGAGCTTCAGTCAATTTGCTGATGAATTTCCGGAGTCAGCCTTCATCCCCAACGCATTCTACTGGAATGCAGAATCATTGTTTCAGATGGGGCAGCTGACTGAAGCCAGAAAAATCTTCCAGATCGTGGTTAAGGATTACCCTACCAGTTACCGGAGTGAAGCAGCTGCGTATCGGCTTTCTGTAATTGACCTGTATGAAAGGGAAGCTATACTTCTGGATCTGCTTGCAGCATCGCACCAGGAACTACTCTATACCATTGACTATTACGAACAGCGAGAACGCCAGTACATAGAAGTAATAGACTCCCAGGCAAGGCAACTGCAAGGGCATCAATGAAATCTTCAGGCCTGAAAAAAGCTAACAGCTTTTACCGCAAGCGGAAGTATTCTCGTACTATCAGTCATCTTGAACCCCAGGTATTTCTGTTCAGGGACAACCCTGAATACTATCAGCTCCTTGGAAGGAGCTGTTTTTTTACCGGTGATTACGGTGGTTCATACAGCTACATAAAGCGCGCCCTTGATCTTGATGAAAACGATATCGAATCACGCCTATTTCTGGCCGCAGTGCACCTCCGTCGGCGGGAGTCTGACAAATCAATTCTGGAATGGCTATCGGTACTTGACCGTGATCCAAAAAATAAATTCGCCAAACGTGGGCTTAATTTTATCCGTAACCTTAATACCAGCGAGCAACTCCAGGAAAAAATTGAAGGAAAACAACTGCTGAAACTGGTCCCTCGCAGAATACGCTTACCATGGATACCCGTTCTTGTAGCAGGTATAATTATTCTTTCAGTTATACTTGCTCTGCATGTAATTCCTCAAATTGATATTGACCTGAGCAGATTTAATCCTTCCAGAGCTCCACGACCTGGAGTTGAGATTATCCAGTTCCCCCAAGGACAGGCTCTGACCTCACTGGAAGGTGAATATGTATATATATTAAGTGAAAACGAGATTCAGAATATTCTCGATCGCATCGCACATTTCTTTAATACAGAACAAGATAATATGGTGCGTAGAGAAATTAATCGAATTCTTCTTTCAACAGCCACACCTCCCGTAAAGGAACGTGTTCAAATCCTCCGTCAGTCCCTTACTGTACCTGACTTCCTTAACATGGATGCAAGTTTTTCATATAGAACCGTTCACCAGGAATTAATGCTGCACAATGGAGTCTATGTCCGATGGAAAGGACGACCTACAAATATAATACGAGCCGAAGACGGTGTACAATTCACACTCCTTGTGGGATACCACACTGGAGAAACACTTGAAGGTTCTGTTCCTGTTATAGTACCTTTTGCTACTCATGTACGATCGGATATGGGAATTGAATTAATCGGCAGGGTTCAGGCAATCCAATCAGATGATCACCCGAGTGGAAGCCCTTTTATATTAGAAGCCAGCTCGGTTAGAATTTTCGAGCTATAGACCTGATCATTACAGGGAGTCTCATGCGCGCAGTAGTACAACGTGTCAGATATGCATCGGTGCAGGTCGATTCCGAAACAACAGGCAGCATAGATCACGGCCTGCTTGTCTACATAGGTATAGCAGATAATGATAACCAAGCTGACATCGATTATATAGTAGAGAAAATCATACACCTTCGTATTTTTCCTGATGACGATGAGAAAATGAATAGATCCCTGCTGGATGTCAACGGAGCAGTACTGCTGGTCTCCCAGTTCACTCTATACGGTGATGCCAGAAAGGGCAGACGCCCAAGCTATCACAGGGCTGCCAGGCCGGATGCTGCCAGAATAACAATAGATAAAATAGAAGAAACATTCCGGCAGCATTCTATACAGACCGAAACAGGAATGTTCCAGGCCCACATGCAGGTTACATCATGCAATGACGGGCCAGTAACAATACTGCTGGATAGCGAAAAAAACTTTTAGGCGACAGATCGGGCCGGCACAGTAAGCCCTGGTTTCAGCTCAATCCTCTAGAACAGCAGTTTCAGAGAAGAAAGATAATTCCACGCATCAAACGGCTCGAAAAACGGGGAAAGTGACTTCTCTTCATGAAGGCGCATAATGATTTCAGCTGAAAGTCGTGCGGACGATACCACATGCAGGAACGGCATCTGCACTCTGAGGCTGTCCTGACACTGCACTGTATCCACGACGACGACCTTATCAAGCAGGCCCTCATTATGCAGTTCAGTCAAACGTTCAACAGCGGGATCAGAAAAAACGGGATGAATAATCGCAATATTGACCTTGCCGACCTTGCGCTTTCTCATCTCCTTGACCAAAGCATAAATAGATCCGCCTGTATCTATCATATCATCAACAATCCAGACTTCCTTGCCGGTAATCTCCGTATCGGAGAGCAGATTGATTGATTCGATCGTATTTGCCTTGCTGTAATTGCGCTGCTTATGAGCGATCATCAAGGGGGTCCCGAATGCCTGAGCATATTTGCGGGCAACGCTTTCACCGCCAGCATCAACTGAACAGAAAATCCAGTTCTTCCTCACATGATTTTTAAGATTTTCCGTGGTTTTTATAAACTGGTCGGAAATATATTCCTTCAACAGCACAATAGTCGGAACATCATCAATGGCACAAAGAGTAGGATCCACTGCCGTCTTTGACTTATCTGAATGCAATTGATATGTGATGATATGATCTATTCCCAGGCTGACCAGGGTTTTGTAGTGCATCCAGAAACCGACCGAATTTCTTCGGGTGGTTCTGTCAGATCGGCTGGAACTGCAGTACGGCTCAAACAACGTGATTCGACCAGCCTGTGAGCGCTTGAGTGCATCCACAGCATGATAGAGCTCCATCTTGGCCTCATCCGTACTTATGTCCGACGAATTTCTTCCTGAAGATGCAAAAAGGAACACATCCTTCCCACGAAGCGACGAATGTACTTCAACCTCCATTTCACCATCAGCGAATTTAAGAGCCCTTATTTTTCCAACAAAATTCCTGTTGTGTCCGTGAGCATAAAAGTCCGGAAAGGTTTCTAATTGATGACATACGCGTTCTGCGTATTCCTGCATTGATCGAGTAGCGACAACTGATAAATCTCCGCGCATATAGAGCATTTTACCGATTTCACAGCTGAGGGTCAAAAGGTATTTCCGTAAATGTAAATCAATAATCCCTGTTCCCGAAGGTTTTTTTTTGTTACTATAAGCTGAAGCAATGCCGAATGCACAATTGTTGATGTATAGTATGATAGAAGATGGCTACCAAGCCGGGTAAAGGTGGATATATGGCAAAAAGAGAAAAAACAACTGTTGATGGATCCCAGTTCAGCAATGAGGACAAAAACAAGGCTCTGGAGGCCGCGAGATTGCAGATTGAAAAGCAATACGGCAAGGGCGCACTCATGCAGCTTAATGATGAAAGCCGCAATGTACAGATCAGCAGCATTGGAAGCGGATCAATTCTTTTAGATGAAGCCCTCGGAATAGGAGGTTATCCTAAAGGACGCGTAGTCGAAATTTACGGCCCTGAATCCTCGGGTAAGACAACACTGGCGCTACATGCGATTGCAGAAGCTCAAAAAACAGGAGGCATTGCAGCCTTCATAGATGCCGAACATGCACTCGATCCGATATATGCCAGGAATCTCGGTGTGAATACCGAGGAACTCTGGGTATCCCAACCGGATAACGGGGAACAGGCACTGGAAATAGCTGAGTCACTGGTTCGATCAGGAGCAGTGGATCTTATTGTAATTGACTCGGTTGCTGCCTTGACACCACAGGCAGAAATAGAAGGAGAAATGGGGGACAGTCACGTCGGTCTTCAGGCCAGACTTATGAGTCAGGCCCTGAGGAAACTGACCGGAACAATAAACCGTTCGGGTACCTGTATTATTTTCATTAACCAGATCCGTATGAAAATTGGTGTTATGTTCGGAAATCCAGAGACGACCACTGGTGGGAAAGCCCTGAAATTCTATTCCTCTGTTCGACTTGAAGTACGGCGAATAGAGACTATTTCCAAGGGAACTGATGATGCCATCGGCAACAAGGTCAGAGTCAAGGTAGTAAAAAACAAGGTTGCTCCGCCATTCAGAAAATGTGAAATGGAAATTATGTTCGGCAAGGGTATCTCTGCATCGGGCAGTCTGCTGGATGCGGCTGTAAAATACGATATAATCAAGAAATCCGGAAGCTGGTATTCATTCGGAGAGGAAAGAATCGGCCAGGGCCGGGATAACGCAAAAGAATTTCTTGAAGCAAATCCCGAGCTGTATTCATCCATAGATATAAAACTGCGTGAAATAATCTTCCCGAAACCGGAAAAAAAAGAGAAAGCAGAAAAACCTGCTGAAGAAAGCAAAAAAACAGGGAAAAGTGTACAGACGGCTGAAACCGAGTTGGTAGTCAGTGACGATGAGCTCTTCTGATCTTACATTATTCAGCTGCAGTGTCGGGGGAAATCTACCGGGCACTGCAGCCGCCTTTAAACAACTCTGCAAAGCCCTCACTGGAAAATTCGGCAGCATTAAATACTCCACGGTTTATTGCACGGAACCACAGGATTACATTGATCAGCCAGAGTTTATGAACTGGTGTTTCAGTGCATATACAAACCTATCTGCCGAGAAACTATGGGAAGAACTATATTTCACAGAAGCAAAGCTTGGGCGAACCCGTCAGGAGATAGAAAAAGGGCCGCGGATTATAGATATAGACCTTCTTCTTTTCGGTGATTCACTGATCAACACTGCTGATCTGACTGTTCCGCACCCCCGTATGAAGCAACGGGCCTTCGTACTTCAACCGCTGATAGAAATACATCCTGATATCTGTGATCCACACAGCGGCACAGCTTTCAGGGAATATCTCTTAAAACTTGATGAACAGGGTATTTACTCCCTTGGTTTCTATCCGTATAATGCGAAATTCAATGGAAGCACACGAAGCCGAATCGATGCATCGTTTCCGACTGCCGGATTTTGAAGGCCCCCTGGATCTACTGCTGTTTCTGATCAAGAAAAATGAAGTGAATATCTATGATATTCCAATATCGGTAATCACCGAGCAGTATATCCAGTTCCTTGAGCTGGCAACCAGAATCGATCTTGAAAACATAACAGAATTCTATGTACTTGCAGCCACGCTTCTTTATATTAAATCCAGAATGCTTCTGCCGATAGATGATGAACTTGACGAGGATTTCGAAGACCCGAGGCGAGAGCTGGTAGAACGACTTATCGAATATCAGAAATTCAAGAAACTGTCACAGCTTATGAGTGTTCAGGAGCAGGAGAATGAATGGGTTATCGAAAGGAAGCGTCGACAGCCAACACTTCCTTTTGACAAGAGCGATGATCTCTGGGAGCCGTTGGATGTCTGGGAACTTCTTCAGAATTTTACTCATGTTATTTCGAACCTGACTCCAGAACGGATTCTTGACCTGTATGAAGAAGTATCGATTAATGAGAAAATAACATTGATATCCGAGATACTGGAAACCAGAACAGAGTTTCTGTTCACTGACCTGTTAATCAGAAAATCATCCATTATGGATGTTGTTTGTGCATTCCTGGCTGTTCTTGAGTCAGTTAAAGCCAGGAAGATCTGTATTTTCCAGAACAAGATGTTCGGAGATATCCAGATCCGTAAACAGGAAGCGGTACAGGAAGAAATTGAAGAATCTAATTACGAAGAGAGTCAGGAAACGGAGGCATGAATCTGAGTACCGAAGCAGCAATTATTGAATCAATTCTGTATCTGGAAGCAGAGCCGGTCAGCATTGAAAAAATGGCACGGATAGGCGGATTATCCAGAGATGTTCTCAGAGCGGCACTGGAACAGCTTCAGGAAAAGTACAGTGATGAACAGTGCGGACTGGAGATTGTACACATAGGTGAGGGTTATACCATTGCTCCAAAACAGCAGTACTGGGATGTTCTTAAAGAGCACTATGGAAAGAAAAATGACAATAAGCTTTCCAGGGCAGCAATGGAAACACTCTCCATAATAGCGTACTCTCAGCCGATTACAAAAGCAGAGATAGAAAACATTCGTGGAGTTTCCTGTGATGGTATGATCAAAATACTTATGCAGAGGAAGCTTGTTCAGGAAACCGGACGAAAGGAAGCTCCTGGCAGACCGGTACTCTACGGAACAACAAAGGACTTTCTGAGGTTATTCCGTATTTCGAGCTTATCGGAATTACCAAAACTGGAAGATATAGACAAGGAACGGTTTGAATTAAATGGATAATAAAAATGTCCGTCTGCAGGTATTCCTGGCGCGAGCGGGAATAGCCTCACGACGAAAATGCGAAGAGATAATTGCCCAGGGCAGGGTAAGTGTGAACGGAACGGTTATAACCCAGATGGGAGTCAAGGTAAGCCCTGAGGATAAGATAATAGTGGACAGCAGGGTAGTAAAGCATGAAGAACGTAAAATCTATCTTGCTGTTCACAAACCACGGGCAATGCTCTGCAGTAATTACGATCCGGATGGCCGTCCACTACTTATGGATCTGCTCAAAGCAAGTTTTCCGGAAAGATTATTCACCGTTGGCCGGCTCGATTATCTCTCAAGCGGTCTGATTCTGGTAACAAATGATGGGGAATTTGCAAAAACGGTCAGCCATCCCTCATCAATGATTGAAAAAGAATATCTTGTAGAGACGAAACGGCCGATTCCGGTTGATTTGCTCGAGCGATGGAAAACCTCCGGGATCCCATATGAGGATACACGTTACCACTTGCAGCGTTACACAATGAAACATGACAGGAGCGTATATCTGGTTCTGAACGAAGGAAAAAACAGGGAAATCAGAAATGTTTTTGCTGCTGCAAACATTTCTGTATCAAGAGTTCATAGAATCAGAATCGGGACAGTACTGTCGAAAGGACTGCAGCCCGGACACTGGAGGAGCCTGAAACCTTCTGAAATCAAGGCCTTGCTGAAAATTTCCAGGGGGAAAACATGGTAGTTGCTATTGACGGCCCTGCAGGTACAGGCAAAAGCACTGTTGCCAAACGCATTTCGCAGTCCACAAAGTTTCAATATGTAAATTCAGGCAGTTTGTACCGTGCGATAACACTGCTTGCTCTTGAAGCCGATTTGAAACCAGATAGCAATAACGAGGAAATAGCAGCAATTGCAACTGCCGCAGATATTGATTACATCGACGGTGAAACCAGAATAGACTCCAAACCGGTTGAAGCCCTTCTAAGAACAGATATTATTGATGCAAACGTCGCGCAGATATCCTCAATCCCGCCGGTACGAAAAGTTGTAAACAAAATTCTGCAGAAAATCGCCGGACATACCGACATAGTTGTGGAAGGCCGTGACATGTGCACAGTCGTCTTCCCGGATGCAGCTATAAAAATCTATCTGGATGCCAGCATAGAGGCCAGAGCGCAAAGGCGTTTTGAACAGGGCACAAGCAGTCTTTCACTTGAAGAGATCACTGCCAGCATTGCCCGAAGAGATACTATCGACCGGTCTAAAAGTGAAGGCGCTCTGAGAAAAGCCGAGGATGCTGTATATTTGGATACCTCGCACTTGACCATAGAAGCAGTTTGTGTAAGAGTATTGGAACTAATCCAAAGACACATATAATTATTAGGAGTTACAGGGATATATGCCAAGTAAAGAGCCGAACGGAGAAACCATGCCTACCACGCAGCAGCAAACACAGGAGGAATTGCAGGAAAAATACCTAAAATCCCTGGATGAGTTGGAAGTAGGGCAGCTGGTAACCGGTCACGTTATTCAAGTTTCTACAGAATTCGTTTTCATAGATATTGGATACAAATCCGAAGGAAAGATTCCAGTCGATGAGTTTGATCCTCTTCCCGAAGTTGGTGAAACAGTCGAAGTTGTTATTACACGAATGCCGGAACTCGGTGTTTCAAAGCGTAAAGCAGAAGAACGCGTCTTCTGGAAGAAAATCAAACAAGCGTTCACCGACCACACTGCTATCGAGGGCAAGGTTGCCCGCAGCGTGAAAGGCGGATTCGAAATCAGAATGCCAGGCGGAATCAAGGGCTTCAACCCTATTTCCAAAATGGATCTTCATCGTATCGATAATCCGGATGAGTATGTTGGAATGAACACCAGCTTCTATGTTGAGCGTCTGTATAGTGATAACAGAGTCAATATTATCCTCTCCCGCAGGGCATGGCTTGAAGAAGAAGTACAGCGAAAGAAAAATGATTTCTTTCTGCATGTACATGTCGGAGACAATGTTCAGGGAGCTGTGAAGTCCTTTACTTCTTTCGGTGCTTTTATTGATCTGGGTGGATTCGATGGACTACTCCACATCAACGATATGAGCTGGGGTCACGTAACACGACCTAAGGATTATGTGAAAAAAGGCCAGACACTCACACTCAAGGTTGTACGTCTTGATCATGAGAATCAGAAAATCAATCTGAGTCTCAAGGACATGACTGAAAATCCCTGGGACTCCTTTGAAGATAGATATAAAGTTGATCAGGTTGTAAAAGGTAAGGTTACCAAGCTTACTGATTTTGGTGCTTTCATTGAAATTGAAGGCGGGATCGAAGGTCTTGCTCATATTTCCGAAATGTCCTGGGTGAAAAGAATCAGCCATCCAAGTGAAATGCTTAAGATCGGTGATGACATTGATGTAATGATCCTCGACTACGACCTCAATGAAGGAAAGGTTTCTCTTGGAATCAAGCAGGCAACTGCAAACCCATGGGACGACATGGCCCAGAAATATACTCCCGGTATGCGTCTCACAAAAACCGTCAAGAAAATTACCAATTCAGGGGCATTTGTTGAACTTGAAGAAGGAATTGACGCTTTTCTGCATGTCGATGATCTTTCATGGACCAAAAAATACAAGAACCCCGGGGCCGTTTTAACTGAAGGCCAGGAAATTGATTGTATGATTACCCAGATTGATCCTGAAACCCATAACATTCGGGTTGGTCTGAAACAGCTTGAAGAAGATCCCTGGAAGAGCCTTAAGACAGCATTTCCTGAAGGAAGCATTATCGATGGTGAAGTAACGAACATTACCGATTTCGGTTTGTTTGTGAGAGTACAAGGTGGAATTGAAGGGCTTATAAATAAGAGTCAGTTGATTGATCCTCGTCAGGGAACCTTCGAAGACGCTCTTGCAAAATACAGTGTTGGTGACAAACTCGAAGCTGTAATTACCGAGCTGAATGCTGGCCGACAAAAACTTTCTCTCTCTATTCGCGAACTGGAAAAGAAGCGACAGCAGAAAGAAATGCAGAAATATATCCATGATGATTCCAACGAAGGAACCGTTACGCTCGGAGATCTTCTGAAGCGCAGCGATTCAGATCCTGAGTAAAATCATCGTTATCGAGGGGTTATGAGCCTTTCTCAAATTGATCAGGGACGTTTTGAAACCTTTGTGGAGATAAACCAGCTGATCAATTCAGACTACAGCAACCCATCCGCCCTGTTGAACCGGATTGTAGAATCCGCAAATCGTCTGGCGGATGGGGAAGCTGCTTCATTACTTCTCATCCATCCAGAAAACGGCAAACTATACTTTGAAGTTGCTCTTGGCTCAAAAGGACCTGAGGTCCAGAGATTCTCTCTGAACCCCGGGGAAGGTATTGCAGGTTGGGTGGCCGAAAACAACCGCAGCCTTATAGTTAATGATGTAGATGACGATCCACGTTTTTTCCGAAATATAAGTAAACAGATTGGATTCAGTACGCAGTCAATTCTGGCTGTGCCCATGCGAATGAAAAACACCTGTGTCGGTGTAGTAGAAATAATTAATAAAAAAGACGGTTCACATTTCAATAACGAAGACCTGTTCTGGGTCGAGACATTTGCAAACCAGGCGGCGCTTGCTATACAGAATTCGAGATCTCTGATTAAAGCCAAAAACCTTGCTGCACAAGGAGCAAATGGAATACTGGGAGCTGGTAAGGAGCTAATCGCAGAAAGCCGCCTCATGCTGCAGAGACTTGAACTGCTGCGGAAAATAGCACCTACAGATTCTTCTGTCCTGATTATTGGAGAAAGCGGTGTAGGTAAAGAACTTATCGCTGAGCAGATTCATCTTCAGAGCAACAGGGCAGAACTTCCTTTTATACGTCTCAATTGTGCGGCCATGCCTGATGCATTAGTAGAAAGCGAATTATTCGGCCATGTCAAAGGTGCATATACAGATGCTCATGCCGATAGAAGAGGTAAATTCGAGCTTGCTGATGGAGGAACCATCTTTCTCGATGAAATAAGTGAAATTCCGCTGTCTGTACAGGCTAAAATGCTGAGAGTTATACAACACAAGGTATTTGAAAAAGTAGGCGGAGTAGAACCAGTACATGTAGATGTCAGAATAATAGCTGCTTCAAACAAGGATCTTGAGTCGGCTGTCCAGAATGGAACATTCAGAGCCGATCTATATTATCGACTGAACGTACTGCCTATAGAAATACCACCTCTCCGGGACAGGAAAGAAGATATTCCTGCTCTGGCAGATTTTTTCCTTGCAAAGTATAATAGGGATATTAAAAAAACTATTACAGGTTTTTCCTCTGAGGCTATGGATGCGATATTATCCTATACCTGGCCAGGAAATGTACGTGAATTGCAGAATGCAATAGAGCGGGCTGTTGTATTGAGTAATTCAACAATAATTCTCCCACAGGACTTGCTTTTATCCAGCTATCCAATGGATAATGGTACGCAATACGGGAACCAAAGCCTGAAACAGGCAGTTAACCTATTCAAGAAACACTTTATTGAGAGTACACTGCGCTCATGCAGCTGGAATCAGACTGCAGCAGCACAGAAACTTGAAATTCAAAGAACATATTTAAGCCGGCTCATGAAGGAGCTGGAAATAACTCGATGACAGGTGGAATATTATGAAGATGAAAAAAGGTCCTTCACTCAGGAAGGCAGCAACCGGTGAGACACGAACATCACGCAATCCAGCCGAAATAGCCATGAATCTTGTAGACAGATTCAAATATGTACTGGTCGGAGCAGTCGCCGTATTACTGCTTTTAATCATAGCTGGTTTCGCATATCAGTCGATACAGCAGAACAGGATTGATGCAGCATCCAGACTGATCGAGCAACTTGAGCAGAGCTATTTTGATTGGCTGCAGGCCAGTGATGACAACAAGGAAAGTGCATTTGATGTTTTTCATGGTCATTATTCAGAAGCCAGGGAATCGTTCAGCAGGACCTATGCTGCAGATCTCTCTGTATTTCTTTATGCACAGATTCGATATACCGAAGAAGAATATCAGGAAGCAGCCGAACTTTTCAGTCAGGCAGCACATAGAATCAACAGCCACCTTGCACCTGTGGCAGCCATGAACAGTGCTGCTGCATATGAGCAGATCAATCAGACTGATGAAGCAATTGAAATGTATAATTATGTAGTTCAGTCCTTCGGATCTGATGCAGCAGAAAGTGCAAGAGCAATGTTTTCACTTGGAAGACTGCATGAAAACACAGATATACAGACTGCACTCATGTGGTATGAAAGAATTAATGAAGATTTCCCGAGAAGTGAGTGGAACCAGCTCGCAAATAATCGTATCATAGCACTAAGATACGCGGACTGATTCAGAGTTCGACAAGATACAGGAGGATGTGCCAATGGCAGTCAAAGGAATTCATCAGAAGATTTTTTCGACCAGATATTTTGCCTTTATAATTGCGGCACTGGTTATGCTACTGGTCATTCTCCTGCAGGTATTTTCTTTTACTGAGAGCATGGAGAGGGTGATAATCGATGTCCGCTTCAGATTACGTGAAGTGTACAGTAGAGAAAGAACCCTTCAGGAAGGTGTGAGCTTCCAGCAGCGGAATTATGACGTGCACCCCGACATCCTGATTGTAGGTATTGATACAAATGCCCTGAATCGATTGGGAAGCTGGCCATTTCCGAGAAGAATCCATGGAAATCTGGTGAACAACTTCGCCAGAATCCAGGATCAGAATGCAAGGGAACGAGCCTTGTTCCTGGATATTTTCTTCAATGAGCCGGCTCAGAATCCTACTGATGATGCCATGCTTGTTCACAGCATGAGACAGAATGACAGGGTTTTCCTTGAATCAATTCTAACCGATGCAATGCCTCGGGAGCAGGATCGTGAGATTGCCTTTGCCAGACAACGGCAGCTGATTGACCGACAGGGGATAATCAGAAACATAGAGGGTGATCATCTGGAGATGCCGCCATTTCTTGGAGTCGACGCACCGCTAATGCCATACGGGGCTTCTGTGAAGGGGTTCGGGCATGCGAATTTTATTGCAGATCCTGATTCAATTTTTCGTAGACAGCCTCTGATAGCCCGTTCGGTGGAACTGATCGCGACATACACGCTTGAGGAACTGGAAGCAGGGCTTACCCGACCCATAGACATCTCAAATTTTGAAAGACTTGCGTGGCACGACAGAGCTGGAAATCAGCATACAGTTGAATATCCGTTGACAGATCAATTTTTAGCCGAACTCAAAATTGATCTGGACAGATATGCTCCTCAGCATGTAGATGCAGATGGCAACAACACCTACCTTATACGACACTATAAAGATCATTTTATCCCTTCCATAACCTTATCTCTGGCTCTGGAGTATTTCAATCTTTCAGTTGAAGATATAGAAGTTGAGCTGGGAAAACAGATAACCCTGCATAATCCACAGGTCTTTAATACCAGCAGCGCAGCGTGGGAACCTTACAATGCGCTCATCAGGCCGCCCGTGTATAGTCGAAATGGTGTACTTACCAGGGAAGCCGAGTACGAGATCCTGGAAAGCATACAAATCCCGATTAACCACCATGGTGAGATGATGGTAAACTTTGCAGGAGGACGCTCAGTACCCGGCAGAGAGACTTTTCCTGTCCGCTCATACGCTGGTTATGCATCTCGTGTTACAAGTCCTGATCCCTATACATGGCCCAGAACAATGGCTGTAGAAAATAAAATTATTATGGTCGGTGCCTTTGCCTCCGGAATGGCCGATGACGAAAAAAACACCCCACTGGGACTGATGTACGGTGTTGAGATGCATGCAAATGCCTTGAACACAATACTTATGAACCGTTTCATTCATTATGCGCCATTCTGGCTGAATTTGACGGCGCTTGCATTTTTTATACTGTTAACAGCATTTATCAGCTCACGTCTGCCAACCTTATGGGCATTGCTATATACCGTCCTCGTGATTTTTGGTTTATTTATTGCAACGACGTTTATTTTCAACCAGAATCACTACATAATTGATTTCGCTGCTCCGGCAATTGGCATTTTTCTGACCTTTATATCGATTGTCGTATACCGTGTCATGACCGAAGAAAAAGACAAGCGCAGGATACGCGATATGTTCGGTAGATATGTAAGTCCACAGGTTGTTAACCAGATCCTGGAAAATCCTCCCGAGCTTGGTGGTGTAGATAAGGAAATCACAGTGATGTTCTCAGATATCCGTGGTTTTACTACCTTATCGGAGTCGATGACACCGCAGGAACTGGTTAACCATCTCAACCTCTACCTGACTGCCATGACAGATATTATTCTGGAATTCAAGGGAACACTGGATAAGTACGTTGGAGACGAGATTATGTGTTTTTGGGGTGCACCCCTGCCTCAGGAAGATCATGCAATTCAGGCCTGCCGATGTGCAGTCAAGCAGATGCATGCACTAAATGAACTTAATGAGGGTTGGCCCGTAGAAAAAAGAATCAGTATCGGAATTGGTATAAATTCGGGAGTCATGACTGTAGGAAATATGGGTTCGCTGGGGCGTATGAACTACACACTTATGGGTGACAATGTCAATCTTGGCGCCCGACTCGAAGGAACCAACAAGCAGTATAAAACAGAAATTATCATCAGCGAATATACCTATGGTCTTGTGAAAGACAAAGTCGTTGCCCGCGAACTCGATAATATCAGGGTTAAAGGAAAGAACAGGCCGGTATTGATTTATGAACTTGTCGATGTACTTGATTAAACTGAAAGTACTTGCGCTGTTATTCGGACTTTGTATAATTTCCTGCGGCCTCCCTCAGAATCAGCCAAGTCTCATACCGCCCAGTCGTATACTGGAAGGGGAGTCACACCAGGATTTAATCTTCACCTATGAACACCAGACGCAGGCGGAGGTAGGCTCATTCGGATACGAGCTGTACTACAAATGGTATCACGAGGACAATAAAAACACTTTCTCAACTGATGTAAGTCATTTTCAGAACAATCCTGTCAGCCGAAGCAATTTGAACGGCAGACATTTTTATTCGGCACGTCAGGTAGATTCACCCAGCCAACAACCAGGTATTACGTGGCAGCTAAATACGCACCGTTATTTCCAGACAGGAATTGACAACGAGTCCCGTATTACCGTTTATAGAGCAGGGAGCCTGGATCAACTAGGTGAAGGTGAACCCTTGAGACTGGGACAACAGCAGAATCTGGCCGGGGTTACGCAGGTAATTCCTCTGAATAGCGACATCAACCGATCAGTTATAGATAGCTATAGAATATCATCCGAAGTAAGGCAGAAAATAGTAAACCATGAGGGAAATGAAATTACACTGCATCTTGGTTTCCTGATCGTTGCCTGGGGTCTGATTCCTCCAATACAGCCGGTTTTCAGTCCACCGGCAGAACCATCTCAGACACCCGAGACTCTGTTTGAGCAAAGCATTCGCATAATAAACCAGTAAAGTACGGGAGAAGAATTATGATGAACCAATATGTAATGGCCACGCTTATTTATCTGGCTATCAGTCTTTTTATTACGGTTGCTGTCTCGATTATCAACCCTAAGCATATGCGCAATCATATAGTACCGGTGTTCCTGATTTCTCTTATCTCGGTTTCTATCGGTGGTACAGTATACACAGCATTTCAACAGTTTTTTGATGCACTATCATCCCTGCAGAACGTTAACATCTATCCGCCATTGATTTCCGGAATCCTGAGTCTCTGGATATTCAATAGAGTACTCACGCACAATGATGACTAAAAAGCATCATAACTCGTTTCAAGATAACAGTTAACGCTAAAATCAAGGTTTCCCGGCAATTCATTTTACTTCTTATAATTAATATTCTGTCTACTAGAATGGCATTCGATTAATATAGAGGAAATTGCAAAATTGTGTGCAATTTCCTCCTCGCATCAGAAATGTCTTAAAATGAATATCGATGTTTATATACGCTTTGAAGCAGTCCAATTGCTATTAACCCTGTCCACAGGGAGCTACCGCCATACGAAAGAAAGAACAATGGTAATCCGGTAATCGGCATCAAGCCAATTGCCATTCCGATGTTTATCATAAAATGAAAGAATATCATTCCAGTCACACCAGCACAAATGTATGCTCCGAATGCATCTTTTGCTTTTCTCATAATAGCGAGTCCGCGAAAGAAAATAGTGAGATACAGACCGAAAATGAAAACCGACCCTACAAATCCCCATTCCTCTGCTACAATTGAAAAAATGAAGTCTGTAGTTTGTTGAGGTATGTATTGGTAATGACTATGTGTGCCCAGCAAAAAACCTTTACCACTGAATCCCCCTGATCCAACGGCTGTCAGGGATTGAATAATATTCCAACCAGCACCTCGTGGATCAATGTTAGGATTCATAAAAACAACAAGACGCATCATTTGATAATCTCGCAGGACATATCCAGCCACATATCCGCCAAGGATCCCGGTTCCAAGAATTATACCTACAAGACTACCTGCAATAAACCATCGCTTCTTAAGCCAGAACCATCCTATTGATGAGAATACCGCAACAAGATAAATACCAGTAGTCAGGAAAATAACGCTGTTTCTATCCTGCAGCATCATTATTATTGGAATTTCCCGTTGCTGAACAAACTGCATCCAGGCAGGTAGTAATGCAAAAAATATGGCCGATAGTATACCGGAGACAAAAATCAGGATGAACCAGATATTTCCACCTGACACAAAAATCACTGTAACGAATATTGGAATAAATACCATTGCTGTTCCAAGATCTGGCTGAACAAGAATCAAACCAACAGGTATCATAGTTACCAACAACAGAAGAAATAAAAACAATGGTTTACTTAGATTGATTCTGTTTCTGGCAACTACAGATGCCAGGAATATTATATATGCGATTTTTGTAAACTCGGACGGCTGAAATCCTATTCCGCCAATACCTAACCACCTTCGACCACCATATACAACCTGACCGAAAAAGCGGGTAACCAATAATGCAATTATAGCGGCGATAAACAGATATAAAGCGATGTCCCGGTAATAACGGTAATCTATAAACATGACTGTAGCCAGCATAAAAATTCCTGGTATAAGCCAGATAATCTGCCTTAGATATTCCTGTGATCGTAATTCTCCTGTCGCAGTTACACTACTGGAATATATGAACATTACACCGATTACACATAAAGATAATGTTGATAACAGCAACAGAATATCTACCGAGAAATTATTACTGGAATCAAAAAAAAAGCGTCTCATTAAATCCTCTTATAAATACCAGGGCCGCAAATCGCGAATTGTTTCCTCATACGTCATGTCAGAAAATATACCATGAAAAATCAGATCAGAGGCTTTCGGCGCCCACCACTCCCAGTCATTTTCTGCATCAACCCATACCACAACAACCACCTGATCTTCAGGATTTTCTGCTTCATAGGGACCGTATGCTGCAAACCATGAATGCCAGTTTTCTTCACGACCAACTTCAGCTGTACCGGTTTTGCCGGCTACCTTGACTGCTCTGGTCGTAATAACAGCGTTCGCTGTTCCATCAGTAATCACATATCGCATAGCTTCTTGAGTACGTCTGAAGGTTTCATCGGAGTAATTAACTGTACGAAGAATATTGGGGGTAACCGATTCAATTATTTCTCCGGTCTCCTGATCTCTGATTTCCTTTAGAATATGCGGTCGATACACAGTACCATTATTTACTATAAGAGAAACGGCATTGGCAATTTGAAGTGGTGTAGCTTCAACAAAACCCTGTCCAAGCGAAAGATTCACTGTATCACCACCTACCCAAGGCTCCCCTACCACTCGTTGTTTCCATTCTCTGCTCGGCATAAGTCCCGCAGTCTCTACCGGAAGATCAATTCCTGTCGGGATTCCCAGGCCAAAATCACGATAATATTTCATCACCGTATCCGTACCAAGAATATCATGACCCACAGTAGCAAAAAAGAAATTGGAACTATTAGCTAATCCTTCATGTAGTGCAAGCGGTCCGAATCCCGTTACGCGGTAACTAAGGCCCCATTCACCCACACGTCTATTACCGATTTCATAGAAAAGCCTGGTATTAATCGTTTCATCCGGACGCATCGCATTTTCTTCAATGACTGCAGCAGTTAAAAGTATTTTAACTGTACTCGCAGGAGCCCCGGAGGCTTGCACGACGCGGTTTATGAAAGGTGCCCTCTGATCTCTGGATAGCTGCGCAATCACCTGGTTGGAATCACGTCCAATAAACAGATTAGGATCAAAACTAGGATAAGATGCCATCGCAAGGATTTCTCCATTATGAGGTCTCAATACGACTGCAGCACCAACGCGTGGACCTAATGCTTTCACTACCAGATCCTGAATTTTACTGTCTATTGACAGAACCAGATCATGTCCCAGTCTTGGCGGAACATCCTGAATACTATCATCCTGCACCTGTCGACCCTGTGCATCTACCCTTCTATATCTTCTGCCGTCCTGCCCCTGCATCCAGCTATCATATTGCCTCTCAATCCCTGATTTACCGATTAACGAGTTAGCAGCATATCCGCGATTAAAAAGCACCTGTAATTCTTCCGGTGTTATCTCACCTACAAATCCCAATATATGGGCCAGATTGGATCCATCCGGATAATAACGCACAGGACGAGTGTAGAAGTTAACTCCGGGTAATTCATTAAGATTTTCAGAAAGATGTACTATTTTCTCATATTCGATATTTCCAGCTAACTCGATTGAAGAAAAAGAGTTATAAGCCCGGATAGGTACACGTCTCTGCAGTTGTTCAAGCGGCACGGATATTATTTCTGAAACACGGGACAATATGTCCGGTATGTCTCTGTTTGGAGCATCGGCAGGAGTAAAATCAACCGCAAATGCCATAGTATTTGCAGCAACGGGATTTGAATAATGTCGGTCATATATCTCGCCACGTTTTGCTGGAATGGGTGAACTTCTTCGTGTTGTGAGCTCCGCCCTGGAAAGATAAATATATTGATCCACTACCTGCATCGAAAACAGATGAAAGGTGTACAGTAATACGCATAAAGTCATAATGACGGCAAGAACCACAACCCTGGTCTTGCTGGTAAGAGGTGAATTGGCTCGATCTACCGAGCTGATCATATGATCCTGTCCTTAAGCTGCATTACTTTAATTGAAATCACGTCCGCTGCAAGAAAAACAACTGGTGCAGTAACTACCGTAAGCAGAAAAGAATAAACAGCAGTCATACTGAATAGTGGTGAATGAATCACTTCAATAGAAAAAATCCTGATTATAATAATCAACCAAAGTGATTGAAGTAAATATGCAGCAGCTGTAAAAGAAAGAGGAACCACTATCCTGTCTACACCGATATATTCACGAATAGATCCAAGACTCAAGCCTATAATTGTGCGGGCTGTCATATGAAACCCTAATGGAGATAAACTCAGAATATCCTCTACAAACCCAATACAAAAACCTGAAACTTCTCCGGGAAATGGACCTTGTTTCAGTGAAAGCCAAACTATTAATATCAGAACCAGATCAGGTTTAACCGGAAAAACAGCAAACCATGTAGAATTAATAAATACAATTATAGAAATCCCAAGAATATTCCGAATAATTCTAGCCATTTTCTTCCTCACTATCAATTTCGACAGACACATCTTTGGTGAGAATATAGACCAATTCGATCCTGCTGAAATCTATTATTGACTCCAGCGTAATCGACAAGCTTGTTTCATACGGAATTATACTTACTTCGTTTACTGTACCGATCTGAATACCCGGCGGATATGCCTGACTCATACCGGATGTAATAATGAGATCACCTTTATGAATATCAGAGAAAGCTCGTTGTGGTACAAACTGCATTTCCAGCAACCTGTCAATTCGACCTGTACCACTGACCAGCCCCTCATACCTGCTGCTTTGAAGCCTGGAGGCGACATGTGAACGCGAATCAAACATTGGCTGAACCATAGATGTTCTGTTGGCTACCAGAATTACTCTGCCGACAAGACCCTTGTTTCCATCCTGGATCGCAATAACTGGATCTCCTTGTCTGACTCCATGAACAGAACCCTTGTTGACTGTAATTGTAGCAAAGAAATTACCGGGGTCTTTGGCTATGATCTGTGCCGGAATATTAAGCATGGAGGTATTTGAAGAGAATTCCATTGCCTCCTTGAGGCGCAGATTTTCAATATAAAGCTCTTCAATATCGCTGACATTTTCTTCCATTTCATTGAGGCGTGCTGCGAGCAGGTCATACTGTTCACGAAGTTCACCTAGCTCCCGGATCGAAGTAACAGTCCCGGAGAAGAACTGACCGATACCAGCAGCACCGCGTTGAAAGCTTCCCAATACAGTCAGAGCTCCATACTGGAGCCCTGTTTGAGCATTGTCCCTACTGAATGTCAAGGAAAGAATTCCAACAGACAGCAGGATTACAGCTGTAATAAGCGTTTTTCTACTTGAGTGTGTTGTATATGCTTCTGTTCGCATTTGCACCGCGCAGATAACTGAAATACATTCCTGCACCCATAGCAACACAATTCAGTGGGTCTTCTGCCTTAAATGCAGGAACTCCTGTTTCATGAGTAATAAGTGTATCAAGACCTTTAAGTAATGAACCGCCACCGGTCATTACAATGCCCCGTTCGACAATATCAGCAGCAAGCTCAGGTGGTGTTTGTCCAAGGGTCCGCTTTATTTCCTCAATAATTGCAGTAATCGGTTCCTGTATGGACTCGCGAACTTCGACACTGTCAACCTCAAGCCTCCTTGGAAGACCTGTAATAGCATCGGTTCCTTTTATCTCCATTTTTTCAAGCTTACTGTCAGGTGTAGCATTACCGATTGTCATTTTAAGATTTTCGGCGGTTTGCTCCCCGATGATAAGATTATGCACGGATCTGACATACTTAATAATAGATTCGTCAAACTCATCACCACCCAGACGGATAGAGTTACTGACAACCATACCACCGAGCGAAATTACTGAAATTTCACTTGTACCCCCACCAATATCACAAACCATGTGACCAGCGGGTTCGAAAATCGGAATATTAGCACCAATGGCGGAGGCTAAAGACTCTTCTATTACTTTTACTTCCCGAGCACCGGCTTTATATGCACTCTCTTCAACAGCTCTTCTCTCAACCTCAGTTATGCAGGAAGGAACTCCAATAACCATTCTTGGTTTCACAAACCATCTTCTGGGAATAACTTTCGAAATGAAATAGCGAATCATTTTTTCCGTAGTTTCAAGATCAGCAATCACACCATCTCTCAATGGACGTATTGCAATAATGTCCCCAGGGGTCCTCCACAGCATTCGTTTTGCTTCGTTACCTACGGCAACGACCCGCTTGGTTCCACGTTCTACGGCGACAACTGATGGCTCGTTAGCCATTATTCCTTTTCCTCTTACATAAATCAGGGTGTTGCAGGTACCCAAATCTATTCCTATATCTGTTGAAAATGCACTCATTTTTTCCTCATTTCGCTTCAATCGCTATATTGTTCTACAGGTTCTCAAGGTTGCTGTAATCGGCTTACCGACAGTGCGTGAGACGGGTCAATGCGAACAGCCTCTCTCCACTCAGCCCTTGCCTGAATAGGATCCCCATTCCTGAAATACGTTTCACCAAGCCAGTATCTGGCATCAGCAGTACCTTTATCTCCTTCAATTAATTCCTTGAAGTGAGATTCAGCTGCCAGAAACTGCTCCTGCTCAATCAGAGAGCGGCCTGCAAGCAGTAATGCATCACTGGCAAGGCCCATATCACCAGCTTCCTCTGCTGATACTATCGCATAATTTCGAGCTTCATCATAATCACCGATTTCAAAAAGAACCTCAGCAAGACTCAGACTGATAACCGGACTGAAACGATTACTCAATGCTTTCTCAAGCCAGAATACAGCATCATCAAGCTTTCGTAAATGCCGGTTAGCCAGTCCGATGTATTCATAGATATCTGAATTATAGTAGCCAGCTTCATAAGCCCGGCTAAGACTGAATAGTGAGGCGTCGTAATAGAAGTTTCCAAGATGAAAATAAGCCTTGCCTAAAACATAGTGTATTTCAGGGTGATACTGCTCAGAAGAAACAATCAATGCCTTTCTGAGTGAAAAAACTGAATCGAGAAACAGGTTATATTTTATTTCAGTATCTGGTTCTTCAATCCCCGCATAGAACGAAGAAAAACCATGCAGAATAAGCAAATCAGGATCAACTGGCTGCTCATTAAGCAGATCAGAAGATTTTTGTGAAAGTTCAGCAAACTCATCGGAATGCCATAGTTCAAGAAGCGCTTCCTTGGTTCTTCCCAAACCGAAAGAACTAAACGAATAGGTAGCTCCCTGAAGAATAAGCCAGACGATGAATAGCGCGATAGCAATGGAAAGTGTCAGAAATATCCACAAAAATAATCTGGATTTCTCTGATTTACGACTGTACTGTTTCTGTAGAAAACCCATTGATTCCACGCCTCATTAGATGTCAACAACATAAAAAAGTCAATATATAAAAATAACTGCAATATAATGCAGAAAGAAGAAAATCGGGCCGGTAAGCCGGGTTCTGTTATTGCCGTCATCTATCTGCAGATTCTGTCTCCAGAATCCTTCAGCAATCTACCCGTGGATTACAGGCGAGCAACCTATCCACTGCTTGATTTTGCTTCCAGCAAGGTTTGCCTGGACGGAAATCCTTACGGATTTCCCGGTGAGCTCTTACCTCACCATTTCACCCTTACCTTTCGGCGGTATATTTTCTGCGGCACTCTCTGTCATATGTTGCCATATGCCCGGTAATTAGCCGGTGCTGCGCTCTACGAAGCCCGGACTTTCCTCTGTATCGAAAAATACAGCGACGGTACAGCCCGACATTCTTCTTTCTGCTAATATAATATCAGTTGTCTTCTCCTAAGTCCTCATCCTCGTTATCCAGGTCATCACTGTCATCTTCATCATCAAAATCATCATCGTCTTCATCGAGAGACTCATCATCATCGTCATCAATCAGCGAATCATCAAGATCGTCTTCATCTTCTTCATCGGCTAGAATTGTATCATCACCGTCATCCATGATATCGAGTTCTTCCTCATCCAGCAATGAATCATCAAGCAGGTCGCTGCCTTCAGTATCATCATCAAACTCACCTTCCATAAGGTCGACGAGCCCACCGGTTTCATCAAAGAAGGCTTCACCATCCGGACCATCCTGCCAGAACAGAATTCTACTGCAGTAAGGGCAGTTCAGAATAGACTCCCCTGCACGGACATCATTTACGAGCTGATTCGGAAGCATCATATGACAACCTGAACAGGTTCCTTTCCGAACCTGCACAATACCAACGCCTTCCTTGCTTTTAATAATTCTTTCAAACTTGAACACAAGATCGTCATCAAGATGCGGAGTAATGGCTTCTTCCATGGTAATCAGCTCTGCCAAATCTTTCTCTTTGTCACCTTGCTCTGCCTTAATCCGCTCCAGTTCATGACTGAGCTCTTTCTCCTGGTCCTGAATCATAGATTCCTCACGGGTCAAAGCCACCTGAATCTCTTCAAGGGCACGGTCTTCACGTTGTATATCACGACGAAGTCCCTGTTCTCGATCGGAAGCTTCTCTGATCTCTTTATCAAGTGCTTCGTATTCCCGCTGTGTCTTGATGAGATCCATCTGTTGTTCATATTTTTCCCGGGCAGCCTCAGCTTCACTGAGACGAACCTTCAGTTCAGCCAAATGCTTTCTGGTTGTCTCAAACTTCTCATTCCGTTCAATATAAGAACGCTTCATTCTATTCAGTACATCACTTTTGGTAGAAAGCGCTTTAGGCATGTCCTGAATCTCGGCTTGCAAGGCGAATTTCTTGGAAATTATTTCCTGTAATTCTCGTAATTGTTCGAATGTATTATCATTCAACATGAATGCTCCCTCCCGGTTTAATTGTCAAGATAATCCTTGAGTCGTCGGCTCCGTCTAGGATGCCTGAGACGACGCAATGCTTTGGCCTCAATCTGTCGTATTCGTTCCCTTGTAACATTAAAATAGAGGCCAACCTCTTCCAATGTCAGACTATAACCATCCACCAAGCCGAATCTCATTTTCAGAACTTCCTGCTCACGAGGAGGAAGTGTAGAAAGCACCCCTCTCAACTGTTCCTGCAATAGAGTAAATGCTGTCTGATGTGCTGGATTTTCAACATCCTTGTCTTCAATGAAATCTCCGAGAAGACTATCCTCTTCCTCTCCTATCGGAGTTTCCAGAGAGATAGGTTCGCGGGCAACATTCTTGACGGATTTAACACGGCTTACAGACCAGCCAAGTCGTTCCGCTATCTCATCATCGTTAGGCTCGCGTCCCAGCATCTGCATAAGCTGACGGGATTCACGCACTACCTTATTTATCTGCTCGATCATGTGAACAGGAACACGAATGGTTCTTGCCTGATCAGAGATGGATCTAGTAATTGCCTGCCGAATCCACCAGGTGGCATAGGTAGAGAACTTGTATCCTTTACGATATTCGAATTTCTCTACAGCCTTAATAAGACCAATATTGCCTTCCTGAACCAGATCAAAAAAATGCAGACCTCTGTTCGTGTATTTTTTTGCAATACTAACCACAAGCCGAAGGTTAGCTTTGATCAAACGGTCTTTGGCTGATTGCATCATCGTCTTGCCACGAGTAATCTCTTCAGACATTCGAAGTATTTCGTTTATTGGAGATTCAAATTCAACCTCAAATGCCTTGAGTTTTTTATCTGTTATCTGAAACTGCCTTATCTGATCCTTAATGGAATCTGCCGCAAGGCCCAGGTCTTCCTCAATGCGTTTTTTCTCCGCAGGATTGGCAAGACCTCGCCCCAGAGAACGCAGTTCCCTCATATTGGCTACGCGAAGTCTCTTCTGTATACGCTCTTCTTCCCGCTGAAACTGACGAATTTTGGAAGATACGGAAATAAAACGATCGGAAAACTGGAGTATTTCTTGCTGATGAAATTCAATTTCCTCTACCTTAGCTAAAATTACACCACGATTTTTCTGCAAGGATTTATCAGTCTGAAAAGGAACCCCCTTAACAACCATCGCATCCTTTGTCTCAATATAAGCACGAAGTTCAGGCAATATTTCCCGAAGTACTTCGCGATAAAACTGAGTCAATCGTCTTCGTTCAGCCAGATATTCGGAGATTTCCTTCTTGGAAAGATTAAGTTCTTTGGGATCCTGCTTCGAGAAGGCTTTTTCTGCAAGACGCGCCAGCTCGGGAATAACCATACCAGAATGCTTGATCACATTCTTGATGATATTCTCGCCGTCCTCCATTTTCTTGGAAAGTTCTACTTCCTGTTCTGCAGTGAGCAGATTTTCACGGCCTATTTCACGAAGATACAGACGTATGGGGTCATCTACTGCTGACTCTTTATCACTATATACGATTCGCCTCTGAGACTGATCAGGCGAATCACTTTCAGACTCGTCCTCTTCCTGTTCAGATTCGGCTTCGTCCTTGTCATCATCTGAGTCATCATTAGCTTCTTCTTCATCTTCCAGTCGAATATTATTCTTTCCAAGAATTGCAATAACATCATCCATTTTATCGGAGTTAACAATCTCCTCAGGAAGAAAATCAGTTATTTCATCATAGCTAATGACTTGCCTTTTCTTGGCGTACTCCAGCAATTTCTCCAATGCAGGATCATTTTGCACTT
Organism: Spirochaeta dissipatitropha; assembly: GCF_054657935.1. Taxonomy (NCBI): domain Bacteria; kingdom Pseudomonadati; phylum Spirochaetota; class Spirochaetia; order Spirochaetales; family Spirochaetaceae; genus Spirochaeta; species Spirochaeta dissipatitropha. The sequence continues at coordinate 67,455 of NZ_BAAHXT010000010.1, forward strand.
CATTCATCAGCACTTTCCCTTACATCACGTAAAATGGTATCCAGATGCATTAGTTCCGCCATAATTTCTTTTTGATGATCGATTGATTCGATATCAGTCCCCCGGATACTTCGCAGCTCCTGCTGCAAAAAATTCTTTCGAGAACGTACATTCCGTTCACGAAGTCGTTGCATGGCTTCTTTTATCGGCATATCATCGGCGAAAACAAACTCTGAACCAGATACTTTTTCAAGAACATGATTTCTCAAAACTATATCTTCAATATGCTCTATAACAGCCGCACTTGTCATGGATCCGCTGCGATAAACCTCTTCAAGAGCAACAAACAGCTCCTGCGCATCTTCATCCAGCAGATCATTCAATTCAATTTTTTTTCGGATAAACGGAAACAGCTCTATATTAGCCACAGCAGATACCATAAGAAACATCTCCAGTGAAGATTTATGCTTATTCTGCTGAACTCCGTCCTCTTTTTGAATCTCCTTACGCTTCGTCAACAGCTTTTCACTGGATACAGACGACTTCCCCATATCACTTCTAATAGCCGAAGGGTCTATTCCCAGACGTTCTCCCAAAAATGCATAACTTGCCTCTTTCTGTACTGCTGACGAAACAGCAGACAAATAAGGAGACAACTCACGAATTATTGAGGAAACGGCTCCGACAGACCCTGAACTATTTTGAGATGAGATATGGGAATATAAATACTCGAGTACATGTACCGGAGAAGATACACTATTCTGTAAGCTGTGTAAACCTCCCTGCTGCAAAAGCTCAGCAGGATCGGTCCCCGGAGACATCTTGACTGCTTTTACACTTACAGAATTTTGTTCACACATTACCGCTGCCTTATATGCTGCGTTGTAGCCGGCTGAATCACTGTCAAATAATAAAACAGCCTCTCTCGCAAAACGTGAAAGCAGATCCAGTTGATCTATAGTAAAAGCAGTTCCAAGAGGTGCAACAGTATTCGGAAATCCTGCTTGATGCATCGCCAGTAAATCCATATACCCTTCAACGAGAATATACTGCTTTCTGGAACGGATGTGCTGGCGAGCCTGCCAGAATCCATATAAAACCCTGCTTTTGCTGTACAGCTGGGTTTCAGGCGAATTGATGTATTTGGGCCCGTCGTCAGAAAGGCTTCTTCCTCCGAAAGCAACTATTCTTCCTGCTTCATTCCAGATCGGAAAAATAATTCTGCCGCAGAACAGCGCCCGTTTCGGGTTTTTCCTGGTAAACAAACCAGAATCAGCTAATAGCTTATCGGAATATCCCTTGCTTCGAAGGAACTCATGCAGCCAGAAAGGGTCATCGGGGCAATAGCCAACAAAAAAATCCTCAATCGTGGACTGCTGAAATCCCCTCCTGATCATATAAGTCCTTGCTGCATCAGCTCCCGGACTCTTCATAAAAATGTGATGAAAACTATGTGCCACCCTCTGATACAATTCAAGAAGAGCTGCATAAGCTTTTTCCTGCTCCGAGAGTTCTTTTGCTTCTATCTGAATACCAGAACGTTCCGCTAATTTAATTACAGCTTCAGGAAAAGTCAGCCCCTCCATTGCCATAAAAAACTGGATAGCTGTGCCTCCCTGCTGAGTAGAAAAACAGTAGTACAACTGCTTATCAGGATCAACAGAAAAACTGGGGGTCTTCTCCGTCTTGAACGGTGACAGACCCCAAAGCCTGTTCCCTTTAGGTTTAAGCTGGACGTAGTCACTGACAAGATCGACTATGTCCAGCTTCCCTGTTAGCTCATCAATAATGTGCTGAGGTATTCTCTTATACATCAACGAATCAATATAAACTCAACCCGTCGGTTTTGCCAACGTTCATCTGCATCTGTATGCGGCACGATAGGCTCCATTCCACCCCTGCCAACCGCGGTAATACGTCCTGCACTCAATCCGCTTCTGACCAGCGCGGCTTTGACAGATTCAGCACGCTGAAAACTCAATGGCTGTAACTCTTCCCGCTCCTCTCTGGCTGTTCCGGATAGATTAACGGCATGACCTTCCACCTGAATACTATAGGTATTATAGCGTGTGAAAATCTCTGTCAATCTCTCGATTATTGCCAGATTTTTCTGCCCGATCTCTGTCTCGGGATCAATTATCAACTCAGGACTATTAGGAGAAAATGTGATAGATGGAATCTGCACCTTCAGCCTGTCACCATCCCGAATCACCAGTATATCGACAGGAATTACGCCACTAAGCTGTGTTGTATTTCCAAGCGCATCACTCACAGTGAATGTATATGGATAATCCTCAGCAGAAATAACCAGATTACCAGTAACGGATGATCTGCCGTCCCAGGTGAGTGTCCTTCCGGGTTGTCCGCGTCCTTCGATCACATGAAAAACCCTCTGATTTCTGTCACGGATTTCAAAACGCCATTCACCTATAGCACTTGCATCTTCGACCTGCAGATTAATATTGAGAATATCATCCACTCCATCATTGTCAGGTGAAAAGGGTAAGGGGTGAAGTCTGACAGTAGCTTCCGGAGGACTGACATCCACAAGGAAACTTCTGGTAACTGCAACCGGAGCATTGCCCTTCTCGTAATCCACTGAAAACCTCGCCCTGAACTCACCTTCGATTATTCGGCCGGCTTCATTTTTTCCATCCCAGACAATCTGAAATGAACTCTGAACATCTTTACCTTGAAAGGTTCGAACTATTCGTTGTGATGAGTCTAAAATATCAAGGGTCCATTTATCGGCACCATCGGTGAGATTTACAAACAGATTAATTCTCTGCTCTTCACGCTCCGATCCTTGTCCCGGAGCAATTGCCGGCAGATCCACAGTTGCAAACAATGACGTCGGTCGGGTATCGATTACGATCGAATCAATCCTGTACTGAGTACGATTCCCTGCAGCATCTTCTGACCTTAGCTCATAATAGTAGCTTCCATCCGGAAGGAGGTTTCCTTCACTATCAGTACCATCCCAGGTGAAATCCCGAAGATTGCTGCCCCATCGATACTCTCTGATAACCTCTCCGGCCATTGTTCTGATACTTCCAATCCAGTAATCATCAGTGAGATTCGACTGTGTAAAAGGAACTACGTCTCTTCTACCATCTCCGTCCGGGCTGAACAGAAGGTATTCGGCAGCTATTTCTGCTGCCGGTGCTACTGTATCCAGCACAAAGTAATCTGTATATGCCTCCTCCAGGTTTCCATTCAGATACAGAATCTCAAGTCTTGATCTATACCGGCCATCAGGAAGAACAAAACCATCACTGCTTCTGCCGTCCCAGACGAATGGACTGGTGAGCACATCACTTCCACGAGACGTTCGGACAATATTATCTTCAGAATCGAGGATTTCAAATACAAAATATTCGATATCATCATTCTTTCTCAAGTTCGGAATGATAGATATTGTGTCCTTATAACTTGATGGACTGAATGCATCATGATTACTGGTTATCAGAACCGGAGTTTCTTCTGTATTAAGTTCAAAATCAACCCTGTTTGATCGACCTGTATTACCTGCCCGGTCAGTAGACTCCAGGTAATATGCGTAGATCCCGTCGGCTGCAAGGGCCCCTGTACTCGTCCTTCCATCCCAGTGAAATTCTGATGCAGCCCGCTGATCCCAGTTGAACTGCCTGATTACTTCACCTTGCTGATTTCTGATGACACCAGTCCAGACCTCTTCAACACTGCTGTCCTGAGTGAATATCTGGGTATCCCGTATTCCACTGTTGTTGGGAGAAAAAACCGGATACTCTGCCTGTACCCGAGCTGATGGTGGTGTCACATCTATAGTAAAATTGGGACTACGAGCTTCGGGTCTGTTTCCATTTCTGTACACAACCACAAGTTCTGCATGATAAGCCCCTTCGGGAAGCCGCTGTCCATTATCACCACGGCCATCAAACAATAAACCAGAGTCCCTCGGCACTCCTACATCACCAAAGGTTCGAACCACTGATCCCCTTGCATTTTTAATCTGTACTGACCAATCACGTATACCACGGGTATTCCCGATTTCAGGTAAAATCCTGATTGTATCATTGACGCCATTGTTATTAGGAGAAAAAATAGAACGACTGATATTTAAGCTGACTGGTGTCGGCTCTGTATTTATAATTATGTTTGACACTGAAGCAGAAACAGAATTTCCGGCGCGATCAGTAGCAGAGATTGAATAGGAATATACGCCATCCCTGACTACTTCACCGTCACTGTTCATTCCATCCCAGATCATATCCCCGGGTTCTGAATTACGCCAGCTGAAATCACGCACAGCTTCGCCAGAAGCATTATACACAGTCCCTTTCCAGAGATCTTCAATGCTTCCGCTCTGCCCTACACGTACAAAATTCTGGAAGCTATCTTCACTTGGAGAAAAGATCAACTCATCCCCAACCGGAACCTGAAGCTCAACTACTGGAGCTGTATTATCTACAATAACTGTGTATTTTGTGGATGTACCCCGGTTATCGTTATCATCCCAGGCTTCTACATAAAACCTGTACTCACCATCCAGGGCAACACTTCCATCATCCAGTCGCCCATTCCATCGAATGGACTCCGGAATTTCCAGACCAGTCGTAACACTGAGAAAACGGTCAATGAAGTTTCTCACTCCTTCACTTTCAGGCCGCTGATCAACATTGTCGATAGATCTTATGATATCTCCATCCTCATTTTCAACGACAAAGCGATACCTCATCACATAACGTTCATCCGTTATTTCCAGAGGAAACTGGAGATAATCCTGAACCCCATCGTTATTGGGTGATATATATGTTCTATCATCAACAGAAAGTGATATTTCAGGTGGGTTGATGTCAATCGAGCCAAGTGCTGCGTTTATACCGATACCAGCTATTAATGAATTACCTGGAAATGAGGTGACTCCACTTCTGAGTCGAATCTCGTTCTGTTGCCAGCCTCTTTCTGCAATTAAACCATTCTCCCCGGATAAAGAAACGGGAAATCTTAACTGGAAACCAACCGAGGGAATATACAATCCTGGATCCGATGGATTCTCAAGTATTGAACGTAAATCAAGCTGCATGCCGCCAGAGAAATCAAGACGGTTACCAATGCCGAGCTCAGTTCCAATACCGAAACGTACGTTCTGAAATGCCGGAAAAGAAAGCCGTGAATACAGATCCCATTTCAGATTTTCAGTTACTACCGGTGAATACGCAAACTCGAATGATGGAGTAAAAGGAGAAGGATACGGAAATTGATTCTCGAAACCCCTGTACCATTTACCAATTCCGCTCATGGCAATTCCATATCTCGCATTTTCAAGACCGGTCAGATGAGAAACATGATGGATATAGCCTATGGATGCAGATGCACCTATATCAAATTGATCACCAAAACCTGTGAGCAGGTCAAAACCCAAACCAAAATCGATCGTATCATATAACGGCTTGGCAAATGATGACTGAAGGCGGAAAAGGGCCCCGGTATTCAGTGATTCCTCCAGTCCTGAGAAGACCATCTGGAGATTTGCCCCAAAAACGCCTGCCGGCGAGGGGTACATAGCACCGAGATTGATAACATGACCAGCCCAGCCGGATCCGCCCAATTGAATCGCTGCAAGGTAGGATAAATCAAGTTGAGACCTCTGCACATGAGACGCAGCAGCAGGATTACTGCTTGAAGCAGCAGGATATTCATCTATCAATCCGAAATCGCCAACAGAAAGAGCTCTCGGAGAAAGCAGTCTGTCAAGATCATTGGTACCGGCCGGCGGATTATAATCAGCCCACACCGCTGCTGGCAAAATCAGACAGATCGCCAGGAATACTCCGGAAAAACTCAACTTTCTAAGCATTGTTGTATACGCTTTCAATATTCTCTACCTCCTCCAGGGTCAATTCCTGGAATAAAACTCTCTGCAAATCTAGATACAAAGCCTGTTGTGTGTCATCAAGCAGATCTTCATTCTGTTGTAAAAACACATATACCGCCAGCAGGTAACGGTCATTCAACTGATATGATACTGATTTCAAAATATTACACCTCTATTGTCAAACCTTCCTGAGCCAATTCAATATGCAGAGCTTTTCTATGTGAGCATCTGGCATATTCCCTGGCGGCACTGAGGTTGGAGAACAACTTGCGATCATCATATTTAGGTTCATGATGAAACATAACAAGCTTTTTTATATTCCAGTGCAGTGCAAAATCAACACCGTGAATATATGAGGAATGTCCCCAGTCTTTCTTCTGCAGAGCCTCATCTAGAGTATACTGAGTATCAAGCAAAATGATATCTGCATCAGCAAAAAAATCGGTATTTACTTTATTCCGCTCGTAGTAATATTTGGTCAACTCAATGTCTGTGACATACAAACAGGATTTGCCTGAAGAAGAAATTTTATAGCCGTATGCTCCACCAGGATGCTGTAATTTGATCCAGGAAATATCCGCCCCGTAAAGCTTCAGACTTTCGTCCTCGACAAGCTGCATCCAGGCAATTTCCGCCAGCATAGCTTCATCCATTTTAACCGGGAACAAGGGAGGAGCCATTTGCCGCTCAAGTGCTTCTCGAAGACCCGGCAAAGGCGAATGGAGAAACAATCGATGATTTTTCATATAGGCTGGAGGAAAAAACGGCAGACCCTGTATATGATCATAATGGTAATGGGTAAAAAACAAGTAATGATCGCTCAATAAATCTGAAAGCCCGGAAGCCATTGCTTGCGCCCAGTACTCTATAATTCCAGTACCCGCATCGAAAACAATATGCTTCTTCTTTTCAAGTTCAATGGATACACAGGATGTATTTCCGGAATAACTGCCAAACAACCATGAAGGCAGCCCAGCCAGAAATGCTTCTTTTGATGCTGCAGACGCCAGATCCTCAGGTCGCGCACGCTGGATAATAGCGGATATTTTACTTCGTATCTGATTTGGATTCAGCGCTTTGGGATGACTACCTCTCGCTCCCCATACTCGAATTTTCATGATTCTTCATCCCGCGGAAGAACATCCTTCCATTGAGCATACGGCTCGTCTGAACGCTTATCAAGTATTTCATCTATTTCTTTAACGGAAAACAGTTTACCTTTTCCAATCCCCGGGCAGTAGCTTTTTTCATTTTCCCAGCCATCATCCTGATCGAGTATTGATTTCCAGAAAGGATACGAACTGCACTGCAGCGGTCGTGAGTCATAAATTGTACAACCCTGATCCCAGAAAACACAGTCATAATTAGACTTTTCAATGAGACTGACATATGTCTCAGCTTGCCTTCTAACCGGTCTGCAGTATTTTTCCGCAAATGATCGAACCGACATGGAAAGAAAATCTGCCATTTTATGAATATCTTTCATTGAAAGCATAACATATCCTGGCTCTCCCCTACAGCAGATATGGCATTGCGTACACCCAAAATGAAGACCATTTTCATACTGCCTGTTAGTCATGGAATACCACCCGAGTTATTACTTTATGAGTATAATAATAACGCATTCAGATTAAAAAAAAAGGTTTCCATATGTAGAATATGGAAACCTTAAATTGGGGAGAGCAGGATTCGAACCTGCGAAGGCTACGCCGGCAGATTTACAGTCTGCTCCCTTTGGCCGCTCGGGCATCTCCCCGTATTTCGATACCGTAACACACAAATATAAAAAGTGTCAACACTCTCTAATTATTGTGATTAGCCGTCTGTCGGATTCGAACCGACGACCCCGAGATTACAAGTCACGTGCTCTGGCCAGCTGAGCTAAGACGGCGTTAACGAGGCAGATAGTACCTTAACCCAAAGTAAAAAGTCAAGCACAGTCATGATTTTTTAGGCAAACTTTTCATAAGCCTTTGAGCTTCCTGAAAAAAAAATCTACATGAGCATTTGCAGGATTATTTACCAGGGAGGTGCCGATAAGAGTCGATCATGTGCAGATGACATATATATGTCTGAATAATCCAGATTGATCAGCAGCAGCTGTCCCTCAGGTGTTATGGTGTACATATGCTCGAATTGAGCCGTGAACTGGCCGTCGGTCGTCTGAAATGCCCCAGAGTCCAACATTTCAACAGATTTATTGCCTTGAGTAATTATGGGTTCCCAACAGAACGCTGGAAGCTCCGCTGTAATACAAGGAAATCGGCATAATTCTGCCTGGTAAGCAATTACAGGCGGAAGATGTATTTCTCGTCCGATACCATGACCAGCAAATCTATCACATATCTGGAATTGCTTCTGATCCACGAGCTTTGACAATAACATCCCCGCAGATTTTCCGCTGCTGTCATTGCGGGTACACAGAGGAATAAGTGATGCCTGCCAGGCAGTATTAAGCAGTTTTTTGTGTTCGGATTGAAGTGGTTCGATTCCATACGTCCAGGCAAGGTCAGCCTTCCAGCCGAGAACATCAATTACGATATCCACTGTAATCAGATCTCCAGACTTGAAAACCTTGTCTTCAGGTGGGCTATGGGCAGCAATCTCATTTCGGTTTACGCAAATATGTCCCTGAAAATTCTGAAACCCATGCAGCGACGAGCTGCCGTAATTATTTTTAAGATAATCAAGACAGATGCGTTCAATGCCATGTGCGTTCTGGCCGGGATACATATGAACTTTAAGAGCCTTCAACAGCGGGCTGAGTATTCTGGCACTGCGCTCCACGCCATGCCAGAATGGTTTATCATTGTGCAATACTTCGTAAACCAAGCGTTTTACCTAAATAGACAGCCGACGGTTTATGCTGAATCGAAGAGCGATATGTTACCAGCACCCGCAGCGTCCGCTCCAGTGACTCAGGATAATCTGGTTCCAGTGAGCAGAACAGAGAAACATTTTCAAATCCGGAAGACCTCAACTCTCTGGCAGGATTTGCCTGTACAAGATCACTGGTTTGCGTAAACTGGATACTGATAATATCATCTTCATGTAGATCGTTTTGCCGGCACAGTGTTCCGAGCAGCTCTGTTACCGCTTCCCGCATTGAAATTACCGAGTCGGTTTCAAGCTGGACAGCGCCTCTTACTGCAAAAACTGTAGTTCTCTCGTCGATTTGATCTGAAAAATCAGACATCCTATTCCCCCTAAATATTACTTAACAGTACGATATATGATTGAGAAATAAATACCGCAACCGATACGCATGCCTGCAGCAGACGGATTACAAGCCTTCTACCAAAAAAAGATGGTCTGGACAATATGAAAAAAAACAGGAAGAAAATATCACAGATAATCCCGATCAATGCTACAGCAGCTAACCAACCCGTAAGAGAAAGAAGAAAAAATATCGAAGCCTGAGTTAGCCCTTGCAGACTCCCGATAATGTATAGAACCCATGAACACACCATGAGGCTGAAAATCGGAAAAATAAACCTCGAAAGAAGATATTCTGTTTTATCCAGTATCCATACTAGCTGCATTGCTTGTAATAGTAGAGTGTTCAGCCTAATATGGGAAGAGGCGGGTAAGAAATTATATCGATTGCATGCACCCGGAAATGAGGAGTCAAGCGTGGGTAAGTTCCTTGTAGTTCTGTTTATTCTGATTATTTGTGCGGTAGCCGTATTTTACATTGGCTGGATCTCATTTCAGATTGATGACCATGAATACGGTGTTATATTCTCCAAAACGCAGGGTTGGGACCCGGATATTATTTCACCTGGTGAGTTCAGATGGTATTGGGGAAGACTCCTCCCCACAAACGTCAATCTATACAAATTCGACATTCAGACTGAACGCAGCCATATCTCGATCTCACGCCAGTTACCATCGGCAGAGCATTACTCGCTTTACCTTGAAGGCAATCCTGATTTCAGCATTTCAGCTGACGCAATCGTAGAATGGGAGCTTGATCCACACACAATTCCACACCTGGCAGCAGAGCGAAATATACGACCGGAAAACCAGGAAACTATAAATAATGAGCTCTCGGACAAGTTATCATTCTGGTTTGAACAGTTATTCGAATCCAGTTTACGGAGTTTTTCCTCGGACAGCATATACGACTCGGCTGTACAACTGGAAAATATCAGTTCAGAACTTCAGGACAAAATCCCGGAGATCAGGATTTTATCTGTGAGTGTTCAGAATATGAAATTTCCTGATCTTGATCTCTATGAATCAGGCCGACTGCTGTACAGGGAGCTTGTAGAGTCAAGACGTGAAGCAATTCAGCAGGCGAATGCAGCAGTACTGTTTGAGGAACTGATTATGGAACGGCAACTCGAAGCATTACGGGTCTATGGTCAGATAATCACAGAGTTTCCTCTGCTGCTTGACTACTTCCAGCTGTCGGCAGAGACAGATACGGACCCTCTGAGATTAAGCAGAATGGGTGCTTTATTGAGCCCCTCAGGTCAATAGTAATCTATTTGATTGAGCCCGGACCACGGTTAAGTGCATTGTAAATCTCGCGGGGTTTCTCATCTTCCAGCTGCATTACCAGCCTCAATGCTTCAACAAAATGTTGAAGCCATTCAATCTCCTTCTTCAACTTGTCTGCAGATCCGCTGCGGCCTTTTTCAATATGAACGTGGTAACTTACGAACTGGGATCTCAATGAAATCAATGTATCGAGGAACCGGGTACTATACTCGTATGCCCTTTTATCTATTTGTTCGAGTTTCATTCGATATTGTCGCTGTATCGAAGGATCACGCTGAGATAACAGACGCAGCCTTCTTAGATCTTCTCCTTCCGATGCATCAGAAGAAAGAGAAATATTCACTCGATCAATCTTATCCATTATGTCATCAAGATTTGACAGAACCATCAGCATATCACTGCCGACCTGCCCTATCCTTCTGGTTTGAGTTTTTGCAATAGCCAGGGCAAAACCTTCGTGCTCTGTCGGGAACCTTGTCTTCAGATATAAATAAATCATCCCGACAGAATGTGTGCGATGTATGTGAACATGCTCACTTCCAGTTCCTTCCATACGCTGAAAATCAATAATATGCTGCAGGGGATTCTTCCATTCAGCCCTGAAGAGATCACTCAGCATTTCACTCGCGGTCTCAATTCTACATTCTGTAATTACAGCATCAAACTCAGCAAAAACATGCAGCCTGAGATATGCTCCAAGGAATCTTTTTACATCAATCCTAGGTACATAGATCATGAATCTATAGTAAGGATCCAGAGTACCTGCCTTGATTATTTCAGCCAGGGGGACCTCGAAAAAGAAATCTTTAAGTGCATGATAGAAATTTACTATCTGCTGCGCAATGGTTTCGTTACCCTGGGTCAAAATACTATCTATTTTACGACCAGCTTCCCAACGAGTTGCTACATAGACGGAATAATACAGATGCTCGAGATCATCGCGAATAGACTGAAAGCGGGCACCATGATATCCATCCTTTCCTTTGAAAGCGGCAAGAAATTTATCGTATGGAAATTCAACGGCCGATTTAAGGAAATATAAAGGTGATAATTCCTCAGTGATTATATCGAATACTTTTATATGCACAGAATCAAGATAGTCCTTCATTTTAGAATCTAACTGTTCTCTGATTTTTCCTGAGTTTTCCTGCTTATATACCAGTATCTTCAATTCTGAACGCGGAAGAAAATCTGTCAGCTTCTCTTTCGCCTCAGGTATATGACGCGAAGCGATGCCTGCCGCAATTTCTGGTATCACATCAGGGTTGTTCCATATTGATGCATAATAGGTTTTTAGTTTCCTTGCATATTGCTGAAGTATTTCAACACGAGATGCGAATCCTGCTCCTATGTACTCACCGTCACCATCTATAAGTGAATCATCGACTTTATGAATCTTGCGAATCATCTGATTAATACGCAGGCGAATAAAACGCTCTTCAATCGATTTAGGAGAGAAAAAGGATGTAATCCATAACTGCAGCTGCAGTGCTGGACCGAGCCGGGAGAGATCCTGACGGATCTTTTTTTTCTTGTCCTCCTGATCCAGAGGTTTATGAATAATAGAGGTATCCGAATCAGCAGCCAGATTCAGAGATACCGAGATACGCTCAAGCAGTGCTGCACGCTCATCCCGGGAGAGTGATTGTGATAAATTATCAAATACATTTTCCATAGCTATTCCTGCTCATCAAAGGGAACAATGATCAAAGCACTGCCCCGCTCTACCTGGATGTGAATTAATTCTGATACACTTCGATTGGAAATTCCAACAGGCTGTTTTTGCCAGTCTGCATCCTGAAGCGGCCACTTCAATCCAGATGAGTAAGCTTCAAGAAATATATTTGAAGTAGAAAAAACAGATATACAGGAGTTTATTTCCAGTTTCAGTTTGAGCTCCTTATACACGTGATACATAGCCGCATTACTGCTTATCCAGAAATCAGGCGGATTTTTACTCCAGAACAGACTACTGATAGCAAGCAGATGATCGAATCTGCCCCCACCCCCGCCTATAATGCCGATTTTTTCAGGTGATTGTTTTTCCGCCTCCATCAGAGCAAGCTCGGTATCTGAAAAGTCTTTATCTTCCGGAAACTGGACAATGTTCTTTGCCCGATCTGTGTTTCGGTTTTGAATTGAATCCAGATCACCAATGAGCAGATCAACGCTTATATTATGACTGATTGCCCAGTCATATCCAGAATCAGCGGCAGCAATCCAACCGGATTCTGCAATCAGCTCAGACACTCGTTCAAATTCAGGTTTTTCTCCTCCGGTAATAATCAAGGACAACATATTTATAGTTCGGTTATTTTCATTTCTGTCTAAAGGGCCATTGTGAACTACCGATATTATGAGTGTACCTCTAAAATGAGGCTACAAAAAAAGAGAACAAGGATGTTCTCTGGGCACGATCAAGGAGGATTTCAATGATCATCAATCACAATATGAGCGCAATGTTCGCCCAACGGCAAAACAACCTCAACACCGAGGCTGTCAAAAAGGATATGGAGAAACTGTCATCCGGACTGCGGATTAACCGTGCTGGTGACGATGCATCTGGTCTTGCTGTATCTGAAAAGATGCGGGCGCAGGTTCGTGGTCTCAACCAGGCAGACAAGAACGCAGCTAATGCTATTTCCCTTATTCAGACAACTGAGGGTTATCTCCAGCAGAGTCAGGATATGATTCAACGTATTCGTGAGCTTGCAGTTCAATCATCCAACGGTATTTATACAACGGAAGATCGAATGCAGATTCAGGTAGAAGTATCTCAGCTTATTGCTGAGGTTAACAGAATAGCCTCACATGCACAGTTTAACGGAATGAACCTGCTGACAGGACGTTTTGCCAGTGAAACCGGTACCAATGCTGTTACAGCCAGTATGTGGTTTCATATAGGCGCTAACATGGATCAGCGTACCCGTGTAAACATAGGTACAATGACAGCTCAAGGATTGGGATTACAGGGAACTGACGGCCTGCCGCATACTGCAAGCTTTATTAGCCTGTCTACACCTGATAAGGCCAATGCCGCAATCGGGATACTGGATAATGCTCTGCAAATCGTAAGCAAACAACGGGCAGATCTTGGTGCGTACCAGAACAGACTGGATTTTGCACGACAAGGCTTGAACGTTGGCGCCGAAAACCTGCAGGCAGCAGAATCACGGATCCGTGATGCGAACATGGCTGAACAGAGTGTACAATTTACCAAGAATCAGATTCTTGCTCAGAGTTCGACTGCAATGCTTGCCCAGGCAAATCAGAGTACTCAGGGTGTACTGCAGCTGCTTCAGTAAAACAGGACCCGCAAACAAAAAAGGGGCATACGCCCCTTTTTTTTTGTTCATAGAACTGCTATTATCTCGCGGTGAATCCTGTCACCAAATCATCGGAAATTAAAAAACGCATACCTCCATATCTGTTTGACTTTGCCCGGATGTTTACTGATGCAGGGTACGAGGCCGTTCTTGTTGGAGGGGCTGTTCGCGATATTGTTATGGGCACCATTCCCGATGATTTCGATTTTGCCAGTTCTGCCAAACCGGAACAGGTTGCTACGCTGTTCCCGAAAGTCCTCAACACTGGCATTCAGCATGGTACAGTAAGTGTCTTTTTTCACGGCAAATTGATTGAGGTAACCACTTTCAGAATTGACGGGAACTATTCCGATTCACGCAGACCCGACTCGGTATTGTTTACCAGCAATTTGTCTGAAGATCTCTCGAGAAGGGATTTTACCATTAATGCTCTTGCTTTATCCCTTCCTGAGTGCAGACTGATTGATGAAACAGATGGAGTTAATGATATAAGAGAGGGAATTATACGAGCAATCGGTGAGGCGAAAATCCGTTTTCATGAGGATGCACTGAGAATTATCCGAGGCCTTCGTTTTTCCTCACGCCTTGGCTTCCGTATTGATCCAGACACCTCTGCTGCCATGAAATCATGTTCACATCTAATGAATAAGCTCGCTGCAGAACGACTCAGAGTAGAATGGATAAAGCTACTCTCTGGCTCTCAACCCGATCAACCTATAGCCCAACTTATAGAATTAGGACAGACCCATCTGTTCCTCCCCTGTTTGCCAGAAAACACACTCTCAACAACTGTAATTCCGAAAATCTCTGATTTTTCACAGAGCATCTCCGGTCATGATACCTGGTTATGGCGTGCTTCCATTCTCGCCTGGAGGATGTTGCCGGAAGTGAGTCTGAAAGATAATTGTTTTATAGAAAAGTCATTCTTCGAAAGACGCTACACAAAACAGGAATGTAAATCATTAACGAGAATTATTTCAGCAATAGGACAAGAACTGCCAGATGCCAATACCTCTTCGATACGAATGTTTCTGTATGCCGTTTCACCATGTAAATGGGCAGATCTGTACCTGGCAAGAAAAATCCTTGGCACACGGATTCCGGACAGCAGCATTCAGAATCGTATAATCGCTGAGGAAAATGCCGGTGTAATAGCGCATATCAAGGATCTGAGGATTGATGGTGGACGAATCATGAAACTTCTGGACAGGGGATCCGGCCCCTGGCTTGGAAAACTTCTGAACGATATGCTACTGCATGTAGTAATACATCCAGAGGATAATACTCCTCAAAATCTTGAAAAACTTGCAGAATCAATGAGTGCAAATATGAACTAAGGCACAAGCCTTTTCCATTTCCACCTAATGCGGTATCATGCTGTTCATATGCTTTTATTTACATTAAAAAAATGGTTCTTTGATATGTGGGATGCAGTTCTCAAGTTACTTCTTATGAATGTTCTGGGAGCAATAGCCATTATAATTCCGTTGTCAATTCCTGGGTGGCTGGTTAATGCCGGTATGCCGCCATTTGTTGTTGCTCTGTCATTCCCTTTCGGAATCGCTTTGATAATTATATATATCAGCGCTACAACACATGTTGCTTACCTCACAGCTGCCTATAAACCCTGGGGATTTCCGGAATTACTTGAAGGGATACGGCTTCTGTTTCTCCGTACATTGTTTTTTGTTCTGGTGAATATAGCGGTGGGGCTACTCCTGTACAACGCATTACCATTCTACTTCGACATGGAGAACCTTTTTGGTCTGGCGGCCGCGTCAATATTATTCTGGATCGCAATTCTATGGATAATGACCGCACAATATAATCTCCCATTATATTGCGCCATGAAGGATCCATTTCTGAAATCATGGAAGAAAAGCCTCATATTAGCACTTGATAACGTTTTCTTCTCGATCATTCTGGTGATTATGTTAGGCGCGATCATTATTCTGTCAGGATTCACTGCGTACTTGTTCCCGGGTATATTCGGTGTAATTCTGCTTCTTCAGGGAGCAGTAAGGTTACGCCTTCAGAAATACGACTACCTTGAAGAAAATCCCGAGGCAAACAGAAAACGTATTCCATGGAGAGCAGTACTTCATGAAGACCAGCAAAAGGTAGGGAAACGTACACTCAGGAATATGATTTTCCCCTGGAAGGACTGATCCTGTAATAGCAGCCTGCGAAATCATGCAGGCTGCAGAATGAACACAGTCTTAATCTTCGCAGATTTCCGCCATACCGAGCATAGCTGTACGCTTTTTCCAGTCATCCTGTATTCGAGTATCAGCATGCCAGGTCTGAGCAATATACACCATTGGCGTATCGACAAGAGCAACCAGCAGCTTGAGCACATAGGTTGTAATCAGAATCTCTATAAACACTCCACTGCTGAATACACCGTAGAATGCGATAAAGGTAAAGATTATACTATCAATCAACTGGCTGACAGAGGTGCTGGCCAGATTCCTGAACCACAGAGCTTTCCTGGAAGGGTATTTTTTTCTCCAGAGATGGAATGCCCATACATCATGTAGCTGGCTTAGGGTATAAGCAACAAGACTTGCTAATACTATACGTGGTAAAAAAGAAAAAATAGTTTCAAGACTCGATTGACTGAAATCCTCCGCCCCCGGCACAAAAGCAAGCGCAAGATTCATAATAAGCGTAGTAGCAATCAGAGCTATAAAACCTATATATACGGCGAGTCTGGCTGATTTCTTCCCGTGATTCTCGGAAAGGATATCAGTGACCAGAAAGGTCGTTCCATAAAGAATATTACCGAGAGTTGCACTCACACCGAACAGGTCTACCGCTTTGATTACCTGAATATTTGCCAGAATGACAGCGATTGGAATCCATAACAGAATTCCGATTTGCCCGATCCATCGGTATAACAACATGATTATGCCGAAATTAACGGCCATCATAAGTAGCCAGAGAATCTCATTGTTCATTTACTAATCCTTCTCTATGGAGCTTTTTGCAAAATTACATTTTGCTTGAGAATTCACTACTGATACAAGGAGGAAATTGCACGTAATTTTGCAATTTCCTCTATGATAAAGATAATCCGCTCTCATCCTTGATAGATTGAGGAAGTTTACCTTTAGCTCTCTTCTGGGTCTGGTTGATATAACCCAGAGCATCTGTAGCAACATTCAATGCATGTTCGTGCCAGATAGAGTACAGTTCATTTTTGACTGTATGAGGATAGGGCGCTCCCTCTATTGATGCAATAAGTTTCTTCAAGTATTCAAGTCCCTGATCATCCATACTGTCCTCCCTGCTTATTTATGTTCGAATCCAGCCTGAAATGAAAGTACCTGCTTGTCTGTACTGGTTTTAACATAACCCTCATACAAATCTTCTGTGAGTCGATAATTCATATTCAGGTGATCATTTACAAATGTTTCACCATTAAAATTAATCAGAAACTCGTGAATATGATGTTTTTGAAAGAATTCCATTGGCAAGGCATCCTCGATCCAGTCTATGTATGCCGCATTATTTGTATGATAATTAACATCAAGTTTACTTCGCTCTACCTTCATCTGATATGTATTGCTGAAATCAACGAAATCCTCATTGATTCTGTTGTTGCCGAAGTCAAGTTTTGACGGAGTCTCCTGTATCGCATCCTTGTCAAAAGTATATAATTTATGTTCCAGGGTCTCCGGTCTTCTCGGTCGCTTACTTTTAATATCTATCAGAAGCCAGGCTGAACTAGCAGATATAACCGGGGTATCAGGATCTTCTTCACTGAAAATCTCGAAATCACGCAGGGCAAATAATCTGTCAGTTCTTTTAGGCCAGGTGTGAACGAAGACAAGCTCTCCCATCCGAGGATAATCAGTTATTCGGATATGGAGACGGGAAAGTACCCACCCGAGATTCATATGGTATAAATCATTATATCCGAATCCAAGCTCATCAGCACTTCTCCAGGCCGCAGTCTGTAATATATTTGCGAGACTACCCAAGCGCAGTAAATTACTTACATCTACTTCATTCGGCCGCAATAAGTATTGTTCTATAAAAGGTAATTGCACCATTACTACTATTCTTTCCCCTTGTTCTATTGTATCACTATAGCATGGAAGCTTCCATAGTAAATATCAAGCAAACATCTGCGATGCTTTCGAGAGATGGAATAATTTATGTCTATAAAAATGCGGGTATTCCCATGCAGCCTGATCAATCAGGAGACCAGGATATTTTATCATCAGCTGAACAGGATTTTGGAAAAGGACTTGGGCTTGTTCATCGAATTGATCGAGTTGTAAGCGGCTGTTGTATCCTCTGTAAGAATAAATCTATAACCGCAGACATTTCACAACAATTTCGGGAGGGCACAATACACAAGTTTTACCTGGCCGTTACTGCAGGAGAACCTGAAGAAAAATCCGGTATACTGATTAATACAGTCCAGGAGCGTCAGAACCGGACGTACATCTCTGAAAACGATTCCAAAGGACGGAAAGCCGAGCTCCGCTATGCCCGTATCGGCAGTATAGATCGGTATTCCGTATTCCTCGTAGAGCTTATCACCGGCAGGAAGCACCAGATACGTGCACAGTTAGCTGCAGCCGGTGCCCCCATACTTGGTGATGTCCGCTATGGCGCCAGGCGCAGGATCAGGTACCCTGGCGTTTTTCTGCACGCTTTGCAGCTGCATTTTCATAACCCTCTCGTGAACCAAAAGATTGTACTTAATGCTGAGGTTCCTGATCACCCGGTCTGGAAAGCAAGCCACAAACTGTTGCAGGAGAACATATCAGGACTGAAGGAAAGCCTGCATTGCTTTCGTCAGATACCCGATATCATCGCTGCCTGTAGTTTCACGGATTGAATGCATTGATAACATAGGCAAACCAACATCAATACAAGCAATTTGAGTATGAGAATTAGTAAACGGTCCAATTGTTGATCCAGCCGGTACGTCAGCTCGATTTGCGAGAAACTGCAGAGGAATTTTATTGCTGCTACATATATCTATGAATTCCTGTGCCAGTGGAGCTGTGGTTGCGTATCGATAGCTTGCACTCAGCTTGACTACCGGGCCGCCGTTAAGAACAGGTTTGTACTGCCCATCGTGTTTCTGCGGATAATTAGGATGCACTGCATGCGCACCATCATTGGACACACATCTCGAGAGAGAGATGGCTCTAAAAGGAGCTTCATAATCACCTTTGGATACAGCAAGAGAAATTCTATGAAGAATTCCAGTAAGAAATCCGGAATCAGCACCGAATGAGGTTTTACTTCCGATCTCTTCTACATCAAAAAAAGCAGCCACCTGGGTCGATCGAGTGGGTTCAGCTCCAAGAAAGGCTTTCACATTCGAGTAACAACCAGCAACATTATCGATTTTGCCCGAACTCAGGAGTGATCCATCAAGTCCTCCTGTACTCGCAGGCTGAGGATCAAAAAGATAAAGATCAGCTTCAAGAATATCCTCAGGCTTTACTGTCAATGAATCACGGCTGATTTCTTTCGCGATCAATTCCTTGAGGGTTTCGACTGAATTATTTCCACTGTTTCCGGATAGCAGAACACGCATATTTTCATGAGCATTAAACTTGAATCCATCATTTACCTCACGGTTGAGGTGTATTGCCAGACTGGGAATAATTGCACCTGCATCCGGAAGAGATACCAATGAAACCTCTGTCCTGTCTTCAGAAACACGCCGGACAATTCGACCTGCAATTCCAAGACTTCTATCAAACCAGGTATAAAGCAATGGACTTCCATACACCTCAATTGACAGACAGGAATAACCTGAATCTGGTATGGATTCCGGTGAATGAAGCTTCAATTTAAGAGCAGGACTGTCGGTGTGAGCTCCGACGACCCGGAAGCCTGATTCAGATGGCGGAAGAAGACCTGGTCGAAAGGCTATAACAGCCGACTGATTCCGCACTATATGATAGGTCTGTCCGCTCTTTAACTGCCATGCATCTGATTCTGACAATTGAATGCTTCCTGCATTCTTCAGCATGTCGCTGATAGATTCCTGGACATGAAAAACCGAAACAGCTGAATCCAGAAAATTAGAAAATTCATCTGTTGAAATAGCAAGATTACTGTTAATGCTCATGGAAAATCCTTTCTTTTTTCAGGAAAAATACTGCTTGAAAGAAGCGTACATTTAATAGGCCCATTGTACAGACTCAAACGCGATTCAGTGCGCAGCGCAAATGCTTTGACTGCGTCAGAACTGCCCGTGAGAATATGGATAGTCCAACCGGGAAGCTGATCCTTCAAGCGTAATGAGGCCCTATGATATAATTCTCTGATATCTTCAGTTTTCATTCTTTCATCATAAGGCGGATTTGACAGCACCATTCCCGGCTTTCCGTTTGCCGCTGCCGGTGCCATCAGTTCGCAGGCATCCATTACATCAACCTGGAAAAAATCTTCAGACAAGCCGGCTGCTGCGAAAATTCTAGCTAGGGTTTTACTGGTCTGTCCGACTGATTCTTCGCTGATGTCACTTCCCGCAATATACAGTTCTACAGGACGCTTCTGCAGCAGTGCAGATCTTCGCTCAAAACCCGTATTAGCTGCTGTTACCACGTCTCTCCAGGCTTCAGGCTGTCCGAATGGCAGCATGCCGCTTGAAGGTAAATCCCTGCTGTTCCCCGAGTTCTCTGAAGAATTACCGCTGTACCTGAAAAATCCTGCAGGCATACCACTAAGCCGCATTGCACCTTCTGCCAAAATGGTGCCGGATCCGCAGAAAGGATCAAACAATGTCTGAACAGGAGAATAAGAACAGAATTCGAGCAGTGAAGAAGCGAGAACTTCATTCAGAGGTGCTTCATGTACAGATTCTCTGTATTTTCGTTTATAAAGACTCCCCTGTCCGAAATCAAGCGAGAGTACTGACAATGCAGACTGGGTCAAAAAAAGATTAATCCGGATGTCCGGATCGGCGGTATCAACATCAGGGCGTGCTCTTGTTCTTGTTCTGCACCGGTCGACAATTGCGTCTTTTACAACAAGTGCGGCATAACTGAGTCGATGAAAGGAGTCATGCTTCCCCTGTACATCTACCGAAAAAGTGCTGCCTGTATAAATTATCCGCTCCCAGGGAATTCCGGAAGCCGCCTTATAAAGATCATCCTTATCCAGAATCTTTTTTTTAAGTACTGGTGAAAGTATCCTTATAGCAAGACGGCTTTCGTATAGAAGACGATATGCTGTTGTCCAGTCAGCCGTCCCACTAACTATGCTCCCGTTAATACTGGCATTCTGCAGGCCCAGTGAAACAGCTTCACGCTCAAGCAAGGCTGAAAACTGCGGAAGAGGAACAATATGCAGGGGGAAATATGTGGAATTACTCTCGTATATATTCATTTAACATCCAATACCAGATCTTACTGCAGGATAATAAAGGTGTAAACCGATAGTACTAAAAGCAGGAACACTCCGTGCAGCTTACCGAAACTCCTTGATTTTGCAAGAAATATCCATAGAAAAATACTGATAAAGAACATGACGGCTATATCAAAGCTGAAAGCACCTTCAACAGCCGTAAGAGGTCTGACTATGGCAGCAATACCAAGAACCCCCAGGGTATTGAAAATATTGCTTCCGATAATATTACCAAGCGAAATATCGCTTTCCTTACGGGTCAATGCTACAATACTGGTAATCAGCTCAGGGAGACTGGTGGAGAATGCTACAACTGTTACACCGATAACTCTTTCTGAAATCAGGAACACTTCAGAAGCATACCATACAGCTCCCTTCAGTAAAAAATCACCGCCGAAGCCAAGAAGCAGGATTCCCGTCAGAAAAAAGAAAATAATACCAGACCAGGACTGAGAAAAATGCACAGATTTCAGAATCTCCTCGGTCTCGACAGCATGCTCAGCAGGTCGTTCTGCGAGAGACTCCATTCGATAAAGCTTTACTATGTATACACCAAGACAAGACAGAAGGAAGAATCCTTCAATCCGATTCAATCCCGATATTATGAGAGGCCATGAGAAATCGCTTAAAAACAGAAGCAGCAGTACATAGCCGGATATCATAATCGGAAAGTCAAAACGTAATAGTTGACGGTGTGCTTTAAGTGGCATAAACAGAGACAACAGACCGATAACCAATGCAATATTCAGGATGTTACTGCCGAAGACGTTTCCAACAGCCACTGAAGGAAATCCCCTGACAGCAGAAACAACACTCACGACCATCTCAGGTGCGGAAGTACCAAAGGCTACAACAGTCAAGCCAACAATCAATGGAGAAATTTTGAGTCTGGCTGCACCGGCGACTGCACTGCGCACGAGGTATTCTGCTCCGAAATACAACGAAAGCAGGCCTCCAAGAATCAACAGGGAGTTCAGAATTATTTCAGTCATCGGGCCTCCATTTATACATCAGGAGCATACTACATTTTTACTGTCCGGGCAAAAAAAAACCGTAGTGATAATGATAATCACTACGGCAGTATATGGGCGAAGAGGGACTTGAACCCCCGACATCCTGCTTGTAAGGCAGGCGCTCTTCCAGCTGAGCTATTCACCCCAACGAGTACGGAATCTATCACGCGTATTGATTTGCGTCAATAACTTTCACAATTTTTTTGACCTTTTCTTTTTCCGGACATGTATGATATTATCCGCCTACGGAGACGATTTATGAAGATGCGCAACATTGGAATTATGGCTCATATAGATGCCGGTAAAACTACCACTACTGAACGAATACTCTTTTACACCGGAAAAAGCCACAGGCTCGGATCCGTAGACGACGGTACCGCAACCATGGACTGGATGACCCAGGAACAAAACCGGGGCATTACAATAACCAGTGCTGCTACAACATGTTTCTGGAATGACCATCAGATTAATATTATTGATACACCTGGCCATGTTGACTTCACGGCAGAAGTTGAACGCAGTTTGCGGGTGCTCGATGGTGCGGTTGCGATTTTTTGTGCTGTTGGCGGTGTAGAACCTCAGTCGGAAACAGTCTGGCATCAGGCCGATACATATCATGTACCCAGAGTCGCATATATAAATAAACTTGACCGGACAGGAGCTGACTTTCAGGCTGTTCTTGAGGAAATGCGTAGTAAATTACAGGCAGATCCTATTGTACTTCAGCTGCCTATCGGGAAAGAAAGCAGCTTCGAAGGCGTAATCGATGTAATTTCACAGCAGGAGATGCATTGGGATTCAGTAGAAGGTGGCAAGGAAATCCGTTATGAGGCAATTAGACCAGAGCTCCAGAAGTTGACAGCTGAAGCGCATGAACTGCTTATGGATTGTGTGACCGCATATAATGAGGAATTGACAGAAAAATACCTGGAAACTGGAGAGCTTGATCAGGATGAGATCCGTCAGGAGCTCCGTCGGCTGACTATCAACCGCCAGGCCGTACCAGTCCTATGTGGAGCCTCTCTGCGAAACATCGGTGTCCAGCCGCTTTTAAATGCTATCGTGGATTATCTACCTGCACCTGAGGATATGCCTGATATGAAGGGGCATCACAAGAAAAAGGATTCAGAGATTGACGTTCCTCATGATCCCGAAGGAAACCCTCTGGCACTTGTGTTTAAACTGCAATCGGATAGAGAAGCTGGAATTCTATCATTTATCCGTGTTTATTCGGGTAAAATAGAAAAAGGGAAGGCATATACCAATATAGACAAAGGCAAGAAAGAACGAATCCATCGGCTGCTCCGGATGCACGCAAACCGTTCTGAGGCGGTAGAGGCTCTGCATGCAGGAGAAATCGGTGTTGCTGTAGGACTGAAATTTTCACAGACAGGTGATACAATCGGCAGTGAAGGATTTCCGGTCATTCTTGAACCAATGCACTTCCCCGAACCGGTGATCTCCATTGCGATAGAGCCGAAAACCATGGGTGATAGAGAAAAACTGAAGGATGTAATGGCACAACTTCAGCGCGAAGATCCGACCTTTTTCTATCGGGAGGATAATGACACGGGTCAGATGATAATCTCAGGAATGGGAGAACTGCACCTTGATGTCATGGTTACCCGTATGAAAGATGATTATGGAGTTGATGCTCGAGTTGGGAATCCACAGGTAACCTATAGAGAATCAATCACAGAGACCATAGTTCATCGAGAAGTATTTGACAGAACCATTGGAGGCAAGGAAAGCTATGCAGCCATCAGCATAGAATTAAAACCACTCTCTCGCGGCAGTGGAAATACCTATACTTGCACGGTTCATAATAACGAGATTCCAAAAGAAATTTACGCTGCTGTTGCCGAAGGAATAAACGGGGCATTTGCCGGTGGTATACTTATGGGATATCCCATGATTGATGTCGGAGTCACTGTAAATGAAATTGATTACGATCCTGAACGATCAACCATCTTTGCATTTGAAGCAGCTGCAGCTACCGGTCTGGATAATGCAGCCAGAAATGCAGGCCCGCATCTGCTTGAACCGATTATGAAAATGGATGTCATGGTACCATCCGATTTCATGGGCGAAGTAATCAGCAGTCTTACCATGAGGTCAGGAATTATCAGCAGTGTTGATTCCCGCGGAGCAATTGAACATATTCGAGCCCAGGCTCCGCTCCGAAAACTATTTGGATATACAACGAGTTTACGAAGCACCACACAAGGGCGAGGAGTCTTTGCCATGGAATTCAGTCATTTTGAAAAGAAAACTCTTGATTAAAAAGACGATTTAGCAGAGATTCTGACTATTTTCTTGACAGCCCCCCAAAAGCATACCTAAGATGGTGTAACTACCCCATCAACGAGGAGAAAAGGTATGAGCTATAAGACCGATATGATACGCAACATTGCAGTTGTAGGTCACGGGGGAACAGGCAAAACATCCTTTGTGGAACAACTCCTGTATATCGATGGCCTCATCGATTCACCAGCCACTGTTGAATCAGGAAAGACAGTAAGTGACTATACCGAAGAGGAAATCCAGCATGGTATTTCCATTCATACGTCAATTACACACATTTTCTGGCAGGATTACAAAATCAACCTGCTTGACACTCCAGGTGCAGCTGATTTCGCCGGAGAGGTCGTAGCATCTTTTCGGGCCGCGGAATCGGCATTGATAACAGTTGGTGCCAAATCCGGTGTAGAGATTGAAACCATAAAACTATGGCGTCGTCTGAATCAGAGAAATATGTCCCGCATGATTTTTGTTAACAAAATGGACAAAGACGGGGCGAATTTCCAGAATACCATGGAAGATCTTCAGAGTCGATTTGACAAAACCTTTATTCCAGTTGTGATTCCTATGGGTCAGGGAGACAGTTACAAAGGCGTCATTAACCTGATTAACATGAAAGCATATCCTGTACCAGCAGACGGAAAGTCTGAGATAGCCCAGGACATACCAGCGGAGTACAAAGAAGTCGTCGAGGAGTATCACCGCAACCTCGTTGAATATGCCGCTGAAGGGGACGATGATCTTCTGCAGAAATATCTGGAAACAGAAGACCTTACCATGGAAGAAGTTCGTTACGGCCTAACTGAAGGTTTACGGACCAATCGGCTTGTTCCGGTTCTCTGCGGCTCAGCAATTCATGGCTCGGGCTTTGAACCATTTCTGGATTTCCTGTCCATAGCAGCCCCGGCCCCAACCGGGATTGATGAGCGAGGGCTTGATGAAAATGAGCAGGAGTACCCTGTCAAGATTGACCCGGAAGGACCAATCAGCTGCCTTAATTTCAAGACAATTATTGATCAGTTCTCCGGGAAGCTATCTTACGTGAAGGTTGTAACCGGAATCCTTAAACAAGACATGGAAATTTTTAACTACAGGGAAAACCGCAAGGAAAAGATTTCGAAACTTTATATTGCACAAGGTAAAAATCTCGAGGAGGTTGATGCCCTGAGTGCTGGTGATATCGGAGTTCTGGCAAAAATTGAATCTGCACATACAAATGATTCTTTCTGCGATCCTTCAAATGTGCGGCATTATGTACCTCTGCAGTTACCCCAACCGACCTACTCTGCAGCTATTGAAGCTGACAACAAGCAGGAAATGGACAAGCTCACCCAACTGCTGCATAAGGCAGCAGAAGAAGACAAAACATTTGCAATTGATTTCAATCCCGAGACAAAAGAGACCGTTATCTCTGGTATGGGAGAACTGCATTTCAATATTACTTTTGAGCGTGCTTTGAGAAAGAGCAAGATCGGCTACACCACTAAAAGTCCAAAGGTTGCATATAGAGAAACAATTACGAAAGCCTCTGGATCAGAATACACCCATAAGAAACAGTCCGGTGGCCACGGTCAATATGCTCGGGTTAATCTTGAAATAAAGCCGCTGCCAAGAGGTGAAAATTTTAAATTTGTAAATGCCATTCATGGCGGATCAATTTCTAAAGGATATCTTCCAGGTGTCGAGAAAGGGGTGCTTGAAGGAATGGAGCACGGTGTACTTGCCGGCTACCCCGTAGTAGATATCGAAGCTACCGTTGTAGACGGCAAGGAACATCCAGTAGATTCCTCTGAAATGGCCTTCAAAATTGCAGCCCGTGGTGCATTGAAGGAAGCTATGAAGACAGCAGGCAGCATTATACTCGAACCAATAATGGATCTGCAGGTTTTCATTGAAGATCAGTATCTCGGAGATGTACTGTCCGACCTCAGTTCAAAGCGGGGGCGTGTTCAAGGTCAGGAAAATCTTGGCGGCGGGATCGTTGAAGTCGATGCCAAAGTTCCACAATCAGAATTGCTGAAATATTCCATGGATCTGCGATCGATAACCTCCGGAACAGGAGCATTCGAACTCAGCTTCAGTCATTATGACCACCTTACCGGCAGGCAGCTTGACGAAGTCATTGCAGCTGCCCAAGCTGAGGAATAGGAATGATAAGGCAGCTGCAGAATAGCAGCTGCCTTTTTTTTATTTCCTTCTGGAAAAAAACAACTCTCTTATCTGGTGCTCTTTAGCAAGCCCTTTTGCCTCGAACGCTGTATTCGGACGCCAGGGTATAGGTGCATGAAATCCATCTGCATTATTCTTCAGTAAAGGTTCGGCGGATAGTACATCCAGCATCTGCAGGGCATAATCCTCCCAGTCAGTTACTGCATACAGATACCCCCCCGGTTTTAATCTTGATGAAGCGAGCGCTACAAATTCCTGCTGTATAAGTCTGCGTTTATGATGTCGTTTTTTTGGCCACGGATCCGGAAAGAACACATGAATTCCATCGAGAGACTGGGCAGGTATCATGTTCTGAAATACTTCAACGGCATCATGATTGATTATTCTGACATTGTTTATTTGTCGATCATCAAGAGCTCTGACCAGCTTGCCAACGCCAGGCTTATGTACCTCAATGCCTACAAAAAAAGTTTCAGGGCGGGAAGCAGCAATCTCATGTGTCGCGTCTCCCATGCCGAATCCTATTTCCACAACTATTGATTCAGGACTTCCACAGATAAGGGAAAGATCTGCATCCGTATCGGAATATTCAATACGGTACCTGGGAAATGTCTGATCGTAATGAGTACGCTGACTTTCACTCATCCTGGCCTGACGAATTACATAACTCTTAATATGCATGCCAGGAGAATACCCCGAACAATCAGATTATGTACATGGGATCAGTTGTTCCCGCCAAGATAAGTTTCGACCTCATGTATTGTTTTCATTGCGAGAAGCCGTGAAACCAGCCGTCTGGATTCGCGAATAGTCAATTTACTCACCAGATCCTTTACCATGGGAATCTGACGCGGTTCTACACTGAATTTGCGAATTCCAATACCAAGAAAAAAAGGAATCATCCATGGATCAGCTCCGGCACCGCCGCAGACAGAGACGGTAGAGATTCGATTGCCCACTCCATCGGCTATTCTTTTCAGAGTGCGGAGAACCGATGGATGATGAGATTTATGAAGATCCTGGACAAGTTCGTTTGTACGATCCGCGGCCAGTAAATACATGACCAGATCATTTGTTCCAATTGACAGGAAATCAGTACAGGCAGCAATATCGCTTATGAGATCCACAGCTGAAGGCACCTCAATCATGGCACCAACTTTAGGGGATGGATTATGTTCGATTCCTTCCTCTGATAACTCATCGATCGCATCATTCAGAATGGAACGAGCCTGTAATAACTCATCCAGACTGGAAATCATCGGGAATAAAATGCCCAGTTTACGCTTGTAACCTGCTCGGAGCATCGCCCGCAGCTGTTCACGAAAAATATCGGCATGACCAAAGCTGAAACGTATACCCCGGAATCCAAGAAAGGGATTGGGGTCTATAACGGCATTCTCGGTGTAGCTCAGTTGCTTGTCTCCACCAATATCAAGTGTGCGGAGTACCACTTCCTGGTCCTTCATCGGATCAAGAATTCTCTGATAAATTGAAAGCTGTTCTTCTTCTGACGGAAAATTATTGCGGATAATAAAGGGGAATTCGCTTCTGTAGAGCCCGACTCCCTCACTGTTGTACTGAAGAGCTGGAGTTACATCGTTTATCAAATTGATATTGGCCTGTACAATTACCCGCTGGTGATCGATAGTATAAGTCTGGGCTGGTATATCCCTTGATTCCTGTTCTGAATGAAGAAGTCCATAATGCAGCCTCTGAAATTTCTTTACAATATCTTCGGTGGGATTAAGGTAGATGTTACCTTCAAAGCCATCCAGAATCAATTCAGTACCATTAGGTATATCCAACGCATCGGAATTCTTGCAAATAACAAGCGGCATGCCGAGTGATCGGGCGAGAATCGACACATGTGATGTGATCCCTGATGAAACAAGCAGCACACCTTCAGCACTCTGAGCCCTAAGCTTTACAAGCTCTGATGGATAAATATCTGACGCAACTACAACATGATCAGCATAGGAACCGCTTTCAGCATGGTCATCCAGCAAGTTATGGAGCAGCCGATAACCAAGATCCTGAACATCCTGTACCTTTTCCTGTACACTCGCATTACTTGATCCGGAAAAAATACTGACATATTGCTCTACAACTTCAATAATGGCATCTGAAGCCGTTCGTCCACCCTCAATCATTTTACGCATTCTACCGGTAAATTCACTATCCTGTAGCATCAAGAGATGAGAATCAAAAATCAGGCTTGCGACATCGCTAAGTGCCCTCGTTACCTCACGCTGAAGATCCTCAAGCTGCGTAAGCGTCTGCTGAAGAGATCGATCAAAATCCTCGAGAGTGTCACGCCTGGCTTTTGCCTTGTCGACAATACTCTGAAATAATTCTTCACGGTGTCCAAGTACAACAGCTGATCCGAATGCGATACCCTCCGAAGTCGGCACACCTTTAAGTCGGCTGAAACCACCAGGATCTCTTTTATCCTGGACTATGCCCTGCTCATGAATTTTCATAAGTAATTCAGCATTTTCAAGAGTAGCAGCAAGTTGACTGGCAATAGCACGTAATGCTTTGGAATCATGCTGGGTAAAATAATCAGGTTTTGAATGCTGTAGAACGATGACCCCGATTCTCTTCAGCGATCGCCTGATCGGCACAGCCAGAAATGCACTGAAATTCTCTTCATGTACATGAGGAATTGACTTATAAAAAGGATTTGAAGGTGCATGGCCAACCCGAATCGGACGGAGTTCCTTCAGAGCAACACCTGAAAGTCCTTCACCGATCCGCATGCGGACATCCTTGCTCTCATCGATCACGAGACCACGGGTAGCGCGAAGGATCAGTTCCTGACTGTCTTCGTCAAAGAGATATATAGAGCAGACATCGGAGTCCATATGCTGAGCAACCAGATCAACTACATTCTGGAGAAAGCCGCTGACCGAGGTTCTTTTCTCGAATAATCCAGACAATTCAGCGATGGAGCAGACGAGGTCAATGTTGTTCTTTCGTTGTACAGCCATATAGCGCCTATTATAACAGAGATGATAGCTTACCGCGAATAAATTCTGATTTTTCTTTCAGACCAATACTTTCTGTACTGAGAATCAGATTTTGCGGGTTTGCTGGATCAAGCTTGATGCTGCCCCCGCCGAGCCTTATTGCTTCCAGTACTTTGTTTACGTCTATATGTGCAATTTTCTCAAAGGTGACACTGGCTTTACCCCGCCTTTCCTTCAGACTGGAAACATTCAGGGAGTAGCACAGAATCCTGATTTCTGCCAACGAAAGCAGACTTTGAACTTCATCCGGGAGCGGACCAAAGCGGTCTTCCAGCTCGGCGGATACAAGGACCAACTCGGCATCATGATTAATTGAAGCTATTTTTTTATAGACATCCATTTTTTCCATAGGATCACTGATATAGGAATAGGGAATAAATCCACTGTATTCAAGTTCCAGATAAACTTCCTGATTCTCAATGTATTCCCCATCAGCCTGACGGCGCTGTATCGCTTCATCCAGCAAACGAAGATACAGGTCGAAGCCAACCGAAAGTATGTCGCCGCTTTGCTGCGGTCCAAGCAGGTTTCCTGCCCCCCTGACCTCCAGATCTTTCATGGCGACCTTAAAACCAGAACCTAATTCGGTATGATCGGAGATAACCTGAAGACGGCGCATGGCGATTTCACTCAAGGCTCGATCCTCAGGATACAAAAGAAATGCATATGCCGCTCGATCAGAGCGGCCTACCCGGCCACGCAGCTGGTATAGCTGACTGATACCGAAATTATCCGCACGGTCGATTATAATTGTATTAACATTTGGAATATCTATCCCGTTTTCGATAATAGTGGTTGCAACGAGAACCTGAAAAGCACCATGAATAAATCGGTGCATGATATCTTCAAGCTCATGTGATGACATCTTTCCATGAGCCGTGTCGACCATGACCTCGGGAACCAGCTCTTCGATAAAAGAGCGTATATAATCAAGCGTCTCCACCCTGTTATGCAGAAAGAATACCTGGCCACCCCGCTGGATTTCCCGCCGGATTGCACCAGCAACTACATCCTCATTGAACTCCCTGATCACTGTCTCGATGGGCATCCTGTTTGTCGGAGGAGTCTTCAGAACAGACATGTCCCGGATTTTCAGCAAACTCATATGCAGTGTTCGGGGTATCGGAGTAGCAGAAAGCGTAAGGCTGTCGACACTTGTCTTGAGCTCCTTGAGCCGTTCCTTATGCTTGACCCCAAAACGCTGTTCCTCATCGACAACCACCAGTCCGAGATTCTTGAAAATCACATCCTTTGAAAGGATTCTGTGAGTACCTATTATAAGATCAATACTCCCATCAGTAATTCCTTTGAGAACCTTCTTCTGCTCAGCCGCGCTGACAAAACGTGACAGCATACCACTGCGTATCGGAAATCTTGCCAGACGCTCCTGCAGATTTTCGAAATGCTGTTCTGCGAGAATAGTAGTTGGCGCAAGGATAGCCACCTGCTTACCCGCACTGACAGCTTTAAAGGCTGCGCGCAATGCAATCTCGGTTTTTCCGAAACCGACGTCACCACAGACCAGCCGGTCCATAGGGAAAGGCTGCTCCATATCGGCTTTAACCTCTTCAATACAACGGAGTTGATCTACTGTCTCTTCATATGGAAAAGATGCTTCAAACTCAAGCTGCCAGTCTGTATCGGGCGGGAAGGCAAAGCCCCTCACCTGCTTGCGTTTTGAGTATAGATCCACCAGGCTGTCAGCAAGGTCTTCAACGCTTGCCTTGACCTTATTTTTTCTGTTTTCCCAGGATTTTCCACCTATTTTATCAAGTTTCGGACTGCCCCCCTGTTGTCCTATGTAGCGTTGAATTAGATTCACCTGTTCTATCGGAATATAGATGAATTCATCCCCGGCATATTCAAGGTGGATATAATCGCGTTCATTCCCGGCTGCCTTAATCCGCTGTATACCCTTGAACAAACCGATACCGTAATTCACATGTACAACAGGATCACCTGGTTCCAATTCCACGAAGGTTTCAATTTTCTGGGAAGCTGCTTTCTGAACACTTGCCGGTGGGCGCTTTCTTCGTCCGAATATCTCGTTTTCCTGAAGCACCACCAACTTTGCATCAGGAAGTGTGAATCCTGATTGAAGGGTCTGAGCAATTACTTCAACCGGATAATCTGCAAGCATATGCTGCAATCGCATGGCTTGAGGTTCTGAATCGGCAGTCAGCAGTATTCGGTAGGAATTTTCAGCGTATTTGCTGATTTCCTCTTTCAAAAACTCGATATTCCCGAAAAAAGATCTCGGACCATCGTAGCTCAATTTGAGATCGACTTTGGTATTTGCAGTCAGTAAAATACATTGCACCTGTCTTTTCAGAGAAGCACTCGAATCTGAAAGAGGTATCAGAATATTTTCCGGCAAAGGAAACCGGCCTTCGGTTCGGGTCTTACGATGTAGACTGTCATATTCCTTCTCAACACCTTCGGCAGCACTGTAAAGGCGTTCGTATTCAGAGAATAGGACAAGGGTTGAATCGTCTGCATAATCCAGCACACTGCCGGGTCTTGAAAAAGACAATGGATAATACACATGCTCACGCTCATGAGCCCTTGTTTCTCTTAAATGATCGAGTAGCTTTTCACCATTATCCGGAAATTCCAGCAGGCCGGTCAGCTTCTGCTGGAGGACATCTAATCTTTCATCATCCCAGATAATCTCTGAGACTGGATAAAAGCTTGTTCGTGAAATCTTACCGGTTGATGTCTGTGTAGAAGGATCAAACTCCCTGATTGCTTCTAGTTTATCGAATTCAAAAACCAGTCTTATTGCATTTTCAGCTCCGGGAGGAAACACATCCAGCACCTCACCACGCAGTGCATATTCGCCCCGGAGAGAGACCCTGTTTACCCGCGAGTACCCAAAAGAGGAAAGCACTCCTGATACACGCTGAGGATCAAATTCCTGACCGGTTTCAAGGGTATACATGTGTTCTTTGATCCAGGCTGCGGGAGGTACATGCGTCAGTGCTGCCCGAACAGAAACAACACATACACCGGGGCGTTTTTCTGCTTGTGCCAGAGAAACCAGTGTTCTCATTCTCTTGCCGTGAATACTGGAATTAGCGGGAACTGGATGATACGGCATAGTGCCAAAACAGGGAAATCCGGTTGCTGCAACACCCAGGACTTCAAGATCACGTACCATATCATCAACCTCGCGCTCGGAGGGTACAAGCACCATTATTGATTGATGTTTATGAAGAACCAGTCGCGCAAGCACGAAGGTAAGAAGGCTTCCCTGCAGTCCCCCGGCCTTGACCGGCCAGTTCTGCCCGTTTAGAGTGGAATCAAGCTCAAAAAGCTCTCGTGATTTTTTTAACTGTTGACTCAGGATATCAAACAATAAGGTTTTCATAGTATACATCCGACAATTAGGTTATTGATATGCGCAGAAAAATAATAATATGGATGGTACCATGAATAGATACGCTATTTACAGAGCTGCAGGGATTTTTTTATGTATCGTATACGGCTCTATTGCCGGACAAAATCTCGCTGCCCTGGAACTACAGATTCGCTATTATGATCAACAGCTATATACAATCGACAGCAGAGTGTATATCAGGCTCAGCATTAACAACACCAGCCCGGAAAGTAAAAGCTTCCGCCTGGCCGAGCATCGGCAATTCAGTGTTGATTTTGACATCCGTACCGATGAGAATATTGCACTGAATCCATCAAGAAGGTATCTGGACATACAGACAGGCAACCGCCCGATATTTTATCGGGAAATTCATCTGGAACCCGGTGAGGAGTTTGCATTTGTTGAAGAGCTTAATCATTACTCCGAAATCAACAATGCTGGAATGTATACCATACAGGCGCATTTCAATCCCGGTATAGGCTCAGCAGCAGATGGAAGGAATAACAGGATTTCATCCAACAGACTGAATCTGTCCATTCGACCGGCAATGTCACAAATTGAAACTGCTCTTATGGAGGCTGAGGAGGAAATCAGAATTGCCTTGCTCAAACAGGATCTTCCTCCAGATCAAACAGTGCGCTATGTTATAGAATCCCGGCAGAGGGAACAGTGGGAACGTTTTTTTCTGTATCTGGATGTGGAACGAATCATGTTGCGAAACCCGAACCTTGCGCGTCAATTCCGGAACTCAAACCCCAATGAGCGGAGGGAAATGGTTGAAACCTACCGTAAACTTATGCAGCAGCAGGAAACTGACGACGAAATACTGCAAATTCCCCAGAGTTTTACTATAATGCAGACAGAATATACCCCTACTGATGGTAGTGTGACAGTACGCAGTTTTTTCCGGTATCCGGGATATACTGAAGTAAGAGAGTATATATATTATCTACAGCGGGAAAATGGCTATTGGCAGATCTATGATTATGCGGTAAGAAACCTGGGAACATCAGAGTAACGGTAAAAATGAGAATAATGCTGCTCACAAGACAAGAACATCACCGGTCGATAGCCGAAAAATTTGGGCAGATAGCTGATGTATTTATATATGATGATGCTATCAAGGCATTAAGTAACATACCCGAACTTCGTCCAGACATACACATAGTGTCGATTCATGATTTTCCACGGCATTGGAAACCACTCCAGATTATTACCGAGCAGCAGAATACTGATTCACTCTTCTATCTACTCGCGGATGCCCCGGTACATCGATCTGAACTGAAAAAAATACAGGCAATGAACATTGCAGGCTTAATAGAATCCGAAGACGACGGAAATTTCTCCAATAATCCTGTATACACCCAGTTAATAGAGCTTATTGAAAAAAATAACGATGCGGACAACCTTATACAAAGAACTGTTGAAAAAAAATCGGAAAGCTATAAGTGTACTGCCCTGGTCTCGGTACCGGGACTGATCAGACTCCTTCCATGTGAACTCGAAATCTCGGGTAAAAGTGCTCGTGTTCTGACTGGTTCAGATTGTCAGGAATTACTAAAAAAAAATCAGCTGCTGTCTATATCGTGGGAACAAGACGGAAGCGTGTTTCAAAGCCGCGCACTGGTCGATTCAGGTGAAAAGCAGCTGCTTTCCTTGCTGTGAAATAATCAGAAACGGTAGCTTGAGAATTGCTTCCACATGGCACATAATAAGGACAGGAGGGCAACATGGCACTAACTCATTATCTGACAGCAGCTCCAACCGATCCACCGGTCAGTCGCAGTGGCAACAGGTCACATGCAGGCAGCATTTTTCGCGGCTCCGTCAGGCAGCATCCCTATGATCCCAGAAAACTTATACTGGTACCCTACCCATATAAAAGCAAGGAAGGAATCCTCGAGTTTAACAGGGATGACATTCTGTTCGCTGACAATACGGCGGAGGTTGCCAGCCAGGATGGTGATATACTCACGATCATGGATATTCATGTAAAAAAAGGTTCGCATGCTGTCATGCTTATACCATTCAATGTAGACTGAGCTGCATCTGATTTTTTTTCATTAAATGTGTTGACGAAAAAAGAACTCTACGGTATATTCCCAATCATCGCTCAGGCGATAAGCATTCCCCTGTAGCTCAGCCGGTAGAGCAAGTGGCTGTTAACCACTGGGTCGGCAGTTCGAGTCTGTCCGGGGGAGCTGGCGTCAGGATCATTCATTGATCCTGACGCTTTTTTTTATTCTACTCTCGGCAGATCCGACTCCGATCTGTCAAAATCCACGCAATAATCCAGACCGAAAATCTGATGTCGACCGATGTAATCCGCCCCGGGTTTTTCAAGATCTCCCAGAAAAGCATAATAAAGCTGAAGCAATTGGTGTTGATCCTGATTTAATATGACCTTGGCTGGATATACCATAGATTTTGAAGCGGCAAGCTTCAGAGCCCAGATTTCTGACACAAGCCTCTGTGCAGATTCAATATCTTTACGTAATGTACCTTGATCCCTCATGCAGCTTCCTTTACATTCATTGTACTGTGAGTATATTCAAATCAACAAGCTGGAATCCAGATGATCTGGCTGTTCTGTGTTTTATTCGAGTAGATAATAGAATCCTTCTGATACACAAACTTCGGGGACTCGGCATCGGGAAGATCAATGGTCCCGGGGGAAAGTGCGAGCCTGGTGAACTGCCTGTACACACTGCTATCAGGGAAACCCAGGAGGAAGTGGGACTTACTCCTTCGACCTTAAAGGAGTCCGGTACTCTACGTTTTCATTTTGCAGATGGGTATCAGCTTGAAGGTCGTATTTTTCTGGCAGGTTCATATTCCGGCACGCCGGTAAAAACGGAAGAAGCTGATCCATTCTGGTGTGATGAAACCAGCATTCCTTATGATAAAATGTGGGAGGATGATATTTTATGGCTCCCCTCGGTACTGGCAGGCAGGTATGTCGAAGCCAATTTCTGCTTTGACGGTGATCGCATGTTATCCTCTGATGTCATAGAACTTGGATCTTCTGTTTCCATGGAGCTGAAACAGCTTGCACCGGATATATCCGCAAAGCTGCCGTCACTCTCCGCCGCTGAAACACTGCTGCAGAGGATCCGAAAACATTATTCAAATCTGATGAATCCGAAATCCATGAATAAAGCCAACGATCTCGCTGTATTAACAGCAGATGCAGCATACTTTGGTTTTGCTGAATTTCATAAAAGTCTGAATACATACGCGGCTGGAGATACAGCAATAATTGATCTTCAATTTCTTCGCATAGTTTCTGTTTTGAAAGAACAGATTTATCTTCATACGGTGTTATAATTGGTGTCCTATGGAAAGTATGGATGTAGAAAACCTGTATCGGCGTTACGGACCGATGGTCATACGTAGATGCAGCTCAATTCTGGGTGACGAGGAGTCTGCCTTGGATGCAGCACAGGATGTCTTTTTCCAGGTTTGGAAAAAACGGAATAAACTGGAAGACCGCGGTGTTTCGAGCTTGTTGTATACCATGGCGACAAATACCTGTCTAAATATTCTGAGAAGCAGAAATCGGCGGGGAGGAATTCACAGTGAATTCGATGAAACATTCCATGGATCTGAAAAATCTGTATACCAAAGTGGTAATACAGATTTTGAGGACAGAATACATGCATCTCACTTTATTGAATCACTGTTCGCCAGATATGACGAGAAGACACAATTGATTGCTGTGTACCATTATGTTGACGGCTTTACCCTTGAGGAGACAGCCTCAATGGTAGATATGTCTGTTTCTGGGATACGAAAAAGGCTCAAGAAGCTTCAGAAAGCCGGAATAGAAATGCACGAGGGCGAAGCATGAAAAAACAGGAAAAAAAAATACCGGATCTTATCCGGGAACAACAAGTACTGAACGAACTCTCGCCGGAGCTTTGGAAAAACAGACGAATAATTGATCTTGATTCCAGTGAAAAGCAAGCCCTTCTTGATGATAACGAACGCCTGCTTGGCTTGCTGAGTCCGGAAGAGCTTACTGAAAAACTCAGAAACCGAGATAACCAACAGAATGAAAAAACTGTCAGATTTCGTTCTCATTTTGCACTGCCAGGCCTGCTCGCAGCAGCAGCAGTCTGCCTGGCTCTTGTCGGATATATCCTGAGCGGTCCTTTACAGGACAGATCATCAATACTGACAGATCCATCTGATGAAATTCGGCTCAAAGGTGCGGACAGCCGAATCTACATATATCGACAGGATCAGAATTCATCCCAGGTAACTCTGAACGATGGTGACGAGGTAAGCGCCGGAGATGTTCTTCAGCTCGCATATCGCAGTGCTGTATACGAATATGGCTTGATAGCATCGGTCGATGGCACTGGGCATGTCTCATTACATTATCCCTCGGGAATCTTCGATGTACCGATTCTTAACACGCAGACCCTTGAGTTACTTCCCTATGCCTTTCGCCTGGATTCTGCACCCGATCACGAACAATTTATTTTCATGCTGTCAGACCGTCACTTTCCGATAAACGATGCCGTGCGCTGGATTGAGGAGAATTTAGACGAAAACAGGCTCCTGCCACTGGATAATCCGCTGCCTGAAAATATCCGGAAAATCGAACTTGTGACGCTTTTAAAGGAGCAATAATGAAACGGTCAACTATCAGAACATTAATCATTCTTTTCTGCCTGTGCACGGCTTCAGTTATATACGCTGAATCAGCACCTGTCCGTAGAATAGGTATGTTCGTAGGCGCAAATGATGGCGGGAGTGCACGTGTACGACTCAGATGGGCAGCCAGTGATGCAATGAAAATGGCACAGGTAATGCAGGAATTAGGCAGCATAAATGCTTCAGACATATATTACCTATCTGATCCCACTGCGGCTCAGTTGATACACAGTTTCGCGGAAGCCTCAGAACGAATTCAAAGGGCCTCAGAGAATGCCAGACGCGTCGAGTTTATTTTTTATTACAGCGGCCATTCAGATGACCAGGGCCTGCTTATCGGCGAAGAACGCCTGCATTACTCTTCTCTTAGACGACTCATACAGAATGCAGGGGCTGATGTCGCTGTAGCTATTCTAGACGGTTGTGAGTCTGGTGCATTCACAAGAATCAAGGGTGGAGACCGTATACAGCCATTCCTGCTGGATGAATCCAGCCAGATTAAGGGTTTTGCATTCCTCACCTCCAGCTCAGACAGTGAAGCGAGTCAGGAAAGCGACCGCATTCAGGCATCATTTTTTACTCATTTTGTAGTCTCAGGACTTCGAGGCGCTGCCGATACCACCGGTAACGGAAGAATCAGCCTGAATGAGCTATATCACTATGCATTCCATGAAACACTTGCTATGACAGCCGGCACTGTAGCAGGTCCGCAGCACCCGAGCTATGATATCCAGATATCCGGTACCGGTGATATAATCCTGACAGACATATCACAGCCCGAGAGTCTGCTACTATTCCCCGAGCCAATGATAGGGCGGGTACAGATCAGGAATCAACAAGGCGCATTGGTTTCTGAATTCACCAAAAATATGGGATCTGAACGGAAAATAGCTGTTCCTGCAGGAAGCTACACTGTCAGCATTCACAATCAGGAGAGAGCCTGGCAGACAGCTGTTACACTCAGAAGATCCGAAATTCACACGATACAACAGAACAGACTCAGTCCTATCAGTCTGGAAAGAGCCCGTCTAAGAGGCAATGAATCGCAGCCTGAGTATGGTTTTTCATACAGCATGGGACTTTTTCCTCCTGCAATGGCAAGGTTTTCACTAGGTGTTATACATCCACGCGACAGTAATCTGGCAGTAGCCTTGATTGCCAATCAGGTGCGGAATAACTATGGCATGGCAATAAGCGGCATCTATCACCACACAGAAGAAAACCAATATGGACTTCAGGTGGCAGGAATTGCATCAATCAGCGGATCACGCAGCTATGGCTTGACTGCATCGGGTATTTACAATCAGGCTGGCGATGTAATAGGAATCCAAGCAGCTGCTTTTACCGAAAGCAAAACCGTAAAAGGAGCACAGATCGGCCTGTTCAATCAATCAGGAACTGTCTACGGAACACAGATCGGACTCATAAACGTAGCTGATGATGTCTATGGAATTCCGATTGGTCTTATAAATTATGTACGAAACGGGATCAACGATGTCTCGGTATGGTTCGAAAAGGATGATCAGTTCAAGATCGGTTTCAGAAACGGTACTAGATATCTTTATTCCATTCTGTTCCTTGGTCTGGATCGCGAAACAAACTGGCAGGAACTAGATGCCTTGATCGTGGGAGCTGGATTGGGAGCAAGAATTTATCTTCCGGGACCATTCTTTGTAGATGGAGATATCAATATTGCTAAAACAGCCAGTGGGACAACTGTCGACGAACGGCTCAGCACAATCTTCAGCCTAGACCAATCTCCATTGTTCCCTCTTATGCGTATTACCGGCGGTATACGCTTCGGGCGATTCGGTCTCTATGCCGGCACTGCACTTTACGGAGACCTCAATGACCTTGCCAGACAGTCAGGCTCACGGTATCACAACGCTCAACAAGGCACATCCATCAGCATGCCTTTTGGTGGACTAAGTATTTATCCGCAGTTTCTGACAGGCTTCACCTTCTGAGTTTGCAATTTTCTCTGAAACATAGTTGAATATAGCTTGTGAAAAAGAATAAAAAAGTTCCGTCTGCCAGGGTTATAATCACCTACGGCAGAAGTATGATGGCACTTGTTGCCGCACACTCATTGGGAAAACGTGGGATTGAAGTCATTGGCTGTGATGATGTTGAAATGACCGTAATGGGTTTCTCCAGGTATGTCAGCAAAACTTTTGTCCACGCACCTCTTGATAAAGATCCTGATAGATTTCTAAAGGATCTTGTTGAGAAGGTACAGCGATTCAAACCCGAGGATGACAGACCGTACATTCTCATGCCCATATTCAGGGAAACAGAAATTATTGCCAGAAACAGAGAGCTGTTCGAGCCGTATATAAAAGTAGCTGCTCCTGATTACGCCACAATACAGGCTGTGCATCCCAAGGATAACCTGGCTACGACTGCCGATATGTTAAATATTCATGTTCCGAAAACACTACGGTTCGCCGATCTGGCAGAGCTGAATACTCAGGCTGAATCCCTTGCCTTTCCTCTACTTATTAAACCTACAGATCAGGTAGGCGGCCGGGGAATTATTCGAGTTGAAAACCCCAACCAACTGAAGAGAGAATTCAAGATATCGATGGATTATTACAATCACCCTCCCCTGATTCAGGAAATTGTCGGTGGAGAAGATTATTGCCTGACAGCACTCTATGAACACGGAGTACGCAGAATGAGCATGGCATACAAGAATATTCACCGCTTTCCCGCCGAATCAGGAGCAGGATCTTTTCGAGAAACAGTGACGGACAGTCCATTTGTAGAGATAGCTGATTCTCTTCTGGGCCCTTTGAAGTGGCACGGAATCGTCGAACTGGATCTTCGTTGGGATGGTATAAATACTCCTCATCTCATAGAAATCAATCCCCGTTTCTGGGCAGGACTTTTCCAGTCAGTGACATCTGGTACTGATTTTCCCTATATGCTGTATCACATGACAGCATTCGAT
Organism: Spirochaeta dissipatitropha; assembly: GCF_054657935.1. Classification (NCBI taxonomy): domain Bacteria; kingdom Pseudomonadati; phylum Spirochaetota; class Spirochaetia; order Spirochaetales; family Spirochaetaceae; genus Spirochaeta; species Spirochaeta dissipatitropha. Next base: position 108,015 of record NZ_BAAHXT010000010.1, read on the forward strand.
GAGGTGCCGGAAGTACAGACCGCTTCAATCGGTCAAAGAACCAAGATTCCAGGACTCTGGCTGATTGGCGCAGTTGGAAGTATCGCTCAGTCAGAAAAAGATTACACCCGTCTGCGCAGTACATGGCAGGAAGTCCAGGCGAAAATTCGAAGCAAGGAAATACGTGAAGGTTTTCAGGTACTACAGGAAATGACAGAGAAGAAAACCGGCCTCAAAAAAACAATCGCAGCCTTGAGAAAACTGGTCAGGGATGGCAGGGAAGCAAAAAATGATATTTTTTTCCGTGATGACCCCTTCATCGTACTGGGCATTCTTTTTATCCTGGCATCCCTTATCAGACATCGTAAACTACCCCCCGAATTCCGGTACCGTTGAATATGATGTCATTTCATGACCGTCCCGTTATCGGTATCACACAGCCTTCAAAGCGATTTAACCCAGCCTATGCTGCTATCTGGGCAGCGGTATTTATAGCTGGTGGACGCCCTATACTTCTTACTCATCGCCACCCTGAACCATTTCCGGAAATTCAGGGTTTGATTCTTGGCGGAGGACGCGATATATTTCCGCCATTCTTTAAACAAAAAATCAAAAGCGATTATCGTTATGATCTGAACCGCGACTCAATGGAAATAACGTACTTTGGATATGCAGAAAATCACAACCTGCCGATACTCGGTATCTGTCGAGGTGCACAACTCATCAATGTAATACGAAATGGCACTCTGCACATGACCGTCCGGGGATTGTTTTCTAAAGCAGATTATCCGGCTAATCCGCTTCGACAGCTTGTCTATCGAAAACGTCTATACACAAGATCAAACAGCAGATTCAGAGAGATAGTCCGATCCGAAAAAATGCGGGTTAACTCTCTCCACTCACAGGCTATTGAGTCGATAGGTACGGATCTACAGGCTGCCGCACATGACACAAACGGGGTAATACAGGCGATTGAAGACAATCGATATCCATTTCTGATCGGAGTACAATATCACCCGGAGTTGCTGTTATACCGAAAAGAGAGCCGTAGATTATTCCGGGCTCTTGTCACCACCGGAAAAATGGTTCGTAGGTATATGCACCCTTGAACGGAGACCATACATAAGCTAAAGTGTCAGATACAATATGAAGCAGTCAAGAATAATGAAGGAACGCATCCGGCGGGTGCGTTTACTTTTCAAGGAATTAGGATACGATCTGGAAGAAGAAGAGTACGACAGCGAAGTATATTCAGCTGGATTTCGAGGAACCTCGCGTCCTGGCGGTGTAATTTACATCGATCGTCACTGCAGATTTGTTGAAATTGCATACAGTTATCTGTTTTCCATACATCTATCCGGATTTTTGCGAACACAGCTCGCAGTTTTTCAGGACATTTGCTATGAATTCGGTTGTTATTATTTGCTACGGAACGAGGATGATCATATACTTTTTACTGTGCACTCAAAAATTTATTACGCTGGATTGAATTATTTTGCCTTGAAGGAAACCTTGCGGGATTTATCGTCGGCAATTCAGGCACTCGAGGAACAAATGGAAATACTCTTTAATTCCGATGACAGAGGTACATTACATGAAGATACGTAACATTATCGAAGAAAGTGTAATAAAAACGGTAAATGAAATAGTCGAAGAAGATCAGAATACATCTAATCCCCAGTATTCAGCGAGCGAGCAATGCAGAATGGATGCTGCCTGTTATGTGCTCAACCGGATTCCTCCCAGATATATCAGTTCTGCCAGAGGACAGACATATGCTGACAAGGAATCGTATACCAACTTCCAGTTCAATATTGATTTGATGGCGCTCGTGCATGAGGGATTACGGCGTGTAACATCTATCCAGAGGTCTTATTATAGTAACCAGAGTTCAGGGTCTGTTGATGAAACCGGATCCTATTACCAGTTTCCGGTTATAAAGGGTCGAATACTTCACGGTCTTAACTTTGAGCCTGTCAGCGACATAGAAATCCTGATTCTTATTGACGGAAACAGGACGGAGATGATCGACAGTAACTGGCAGAATCCTTTTCCTATTTCAGCTCAAGCAGATGGTACCTACGCATTCTGGCCAAGACCTATTGCAGCAGATTCAGAATCTAAATCTGTTCCACGGATATTCCATTTCCAGCTCCAGATAAAGAATCCTGCATATGAAAACATGCAGCACGCTTTTCAACTGGAAATAGTACCTGAAGAAAAAAATGCAATGGATTTATACAGTACTCCCGATCATCGGATACCGGATCTATATCTGGTTCCAGCTGAGTAATAAAGCATTTCTCGATCAGTGATAATTCCTGACTGTTTTCCAAAATACGCATTGCGACATTTACTTCAGGTATATATCTCACTGTAGACCTGATAGTCATGAATACGCCCTGGAATGCAGATCTCAATAAAATCCAGTGCCTTCCTCATGACAGATTCACCGTGACTCTGATCATTCGACACATAAGCAGCACCGATCTGGCTGAAAAGCAGACTGGTCTGAAGATCTACTTCGGCAACTGAAATCCTGAATTTCCTTGCAAGACGCGCCTTCAGAGAAACCAGTTCTTTTCTCTTGTCCTTGATACTATTTACCTCTGGAAACTCGATTATTACCTGTAACATAGAAACTACCATCATTCCCCTACCTCCGATAGTCATTACCCTGTATACTGGTTTCTGTCATGGGGCATCAAAAAACCAAGCTGATCGTGTGTTTAGTATTAACGACACTTGCACAAATATACAACGCTGCAGGGCTGTATGCACAACAACCGGCAAATATTCTTCAAGCCGGTTTGTTGTTTCCGGAAGATGAGGAAGCTTTCTTCTCCTATGAAATAGAAGACAGCAATGTAGAACTCTTTATCAGCGGTAATTGGCATATCAGCAGTGGTGCGGCATGGGGCTGGCGAACCCAGACAGAGGATTATGGCCCATCATTCCTGACAGGAACACGTCTGCCTGGTTTCTCCCCCAGTCCTCTTGCAAATGATATCTCCATGACAAGCAGCGTGTGGCTCGATAACAAGTATTTCGTTTCTACTTCTTTCACGGATGACCTGGAGTCCAGGAGTCTGATTGCAGGATATAGAGGTGACGAATCGGAACTTCTTCAGCTGCTCAGCTTTGGTTACGGTGATTTTTTTATGCCTGCGTATCCCGGTTTGCCTCAATTCAGCAGCCGCCAGAATACTGGAGGACTACTACTGCATTTAAAAAATGATGACTGGGAAAGTCATAGTCGAATCGGAATGCTCCAGGGAGAATGGCGCGAGCTGTATTATTTCAGCAACAGCAGAGTATTTCCGCAAACAATCGATCTTTTGTACCCATTGCCACCAATAGAGTTTGTCCTGCCGGATATTGTGGATGCAGCAGAAGTCAAAATCTGGATTAAAGATTCGTCTGGTAGTTTTCTGGCAAAGCCAGGCGGCAGCAATCATGATGAGCAGCGCTTCAGACCTGCAGCAGAGGGCATCGACTACCGATTTATATACCATGACCAAAATGAGGTCACAGGAATTATTATATTAAAGAAGGCTGATTTTCTTGTACATTATGAAACAGGATCTGGAAGTATCGGTGACATCGGCCTTGGACAGGATGTTCTGGTTTTTCAAAAGTCCGCTTCATGGTCTTCATCAGAAAACAAGGAATCCCCGGAAACCGGCAATTTCGAATGGGGGGGCACCACCTGGCTGCAATACCTGGATGAACAAGGCTTAAGCGAACGGCAATTCAAGTATGAAATAAGAGAATCAGGACAAAGTAATCCCGGTAAAACCGTACTGCTCATTCATTCACCAGGAAGATTCAGTCCCTTCGGAAGGTATAACCGCTATCCTCTTCCTGATACAGAAGGTTTTGACTCAGGCGAATTAGTCTACGCTGAGCTAAGTCCCGGGCCAGGCCCTGATGATCTTCGCTACAGTATCCAGAGCAACGAACTCCACATTGACTGGTTACGTGCTGACAACACAAGTCCTGCGTGGAGATTTCCGCTATGGTTCACCGGCATACATTCTGTAAAAGCACATGGAATAAGTCCAAAGCTGACAATCCTGCCCAGAAGCCCGGATTCCGGGCAGAGCATGGAAATTCAGCTGCCTTCCGATGCAATTCTGGATACTGTCGAGGTATACATTAGCGGTCTGCGCAGCAATCTCCACCGTATCGATCCGAACGAAGGCAGATTGAACTTCATATCACCTCCCCCGCCGGATTCCTTGATATATATCCGCTACCTTGCAGCAGCAGATCCTGGAAGCCCTTCACTTGATTTCCAGTCAGGTTTTCGAGGCAGATACGGAAAAACTCTGAACTGGGCTGTCTCGAATAAAACCTCAATTCCTCTCGATTTTCAGGGCCAGAGCAGCGGAAACCTGCCGACAATGACTCGCTTCAACAGCAGTATTTCTCAATCACTGCCCGGCCGGAACTGGCAGGTATCCGCATTTGCTGCAGTAACTAGTATGAATGGAAGATCATCACCTTTATTTAACTGGTTCGAAACAGAGCCAATGCGTCCTCCGGTGACTGGATTGCGACCTGCTGCAGCGCCAGGACTGCTGAGCACAAACATGCAGGAATACATAGCTCTGTACCATGAAAACAGAGGGGAATTGCTGTACCGCCTTGATCCTGTATTATTGGGCGACTACGTAGAGTTTCCCAGACTTGATTTGAGCACACTGAAACCGGAAAAATTCAGGAATCAGGATGGCCATCGAACAGGACCTTATGCAGCAGTGCCGATTATTGGTGGGGAAACTGAATCTGAACCGTATTCAATACTGGATTTTTCTCTGGAATCGGGACAATGGGCAGGTGCACAGCTATTTACAGATTCCCTGAAAAATTCCGCAGATATATCTGAAATAACGTTAACAGCCTCACTTATTCTACCTGATGATCTGCCGGCTAGCAGCCTTGAATCACTACAGATAATTCTTCGGATCGGGAAACTTTCGGAGGATGTGGATGGAGATGGAAGGCTCGATAGCGGCACTGCAGGTTTTCCCTTCCTGACTGCAGATGACAGAGTTCTCTATGCAGCATATCACACATCATTAGTGAATGCACAAACCGGTGGTGTTGCCAGCGAAGACTGGAATCGCAATACTATACTTGACTACGGATCACCTCCTGCACAACGCGCTCCTGAACTCAGTTTTGATATCAGCGATCAGATTCTGGCTTCAGCTCACGAAGATACTGACAAGGTAATCCGGCTAAATCTCGAAAAACTTCCACCGGAGGCACGCAGGCAGCTTTCTGAAGCAACCGGAATGCAGATACTAGTGCATTCTGCTACCGCAGAAATTGCCGGGATCCTGGCGTTCGGTAACTGGACTATTCATCGTAGAGCAGTAAGCAGCAATTCACGGGATACCGGAATACAATTAACTGAAGACGGTTTCAGTATAGAATCTGACATATCCCATAGCCAAAATTCACCTCTGGAACTGAGCGGGCGAACAAACAAGATCCCGGTGTATTCCAGGCAGTCTATAGTTATTCCTTTCCGGAATTACGGAAACTATCCAATTGAAGCCGAGATCAGTTTTCTTTCCAACATGGAAATAATCAGCTCACATCAATTTATTCTTGCAGCTGATACTGAATCGTCTGAGGAAATATTTTTTGATCGGTCAGCATTAATAGATTCCTATATTATTCGATTATGGCATCCTGCAGATGGAATCACGGAACCAATCCACATCGAAGTACTGCAGGCTGAAGAGTTCAGGACACACAGAGATTTTTCTGCTGGGGCAAGTGCGAATTTCAGTATGAATTATTCAGGGAGGCAGTTGTTCGGTCCCATCCATTCCCCGCGTACAGCTTTGAGACTTTCGATTGAGGGTGGAAACGAACAAGTCCTGTTTTATGATTCGCTGTTGAGTGGTGGAATCGCTGTTGGATTACTGTTCACCGAAAACTCGATTAATCTATATGGATATAACGACACCTTGCCTCAAATCAGTAATTTAAAGAGCATTCAGGCTTTTCCGTATCAAGGTTCAAGCGCTGCTGTAACCACACCGCTGATTGGTTCAAGAACAGCCAGGTCAGCATCTTCAGCTGGTATACTACCCTCGGGCAGCAATATGTCAGTGTTTCACTCAATAAGCTCTACTGACACCAGTTTTGCTTCACTCGATCAGACTCTGGCAGTCTGGTTCCGTTCCAGCCACAGCGAGTTTCCATTAACGATATATTCCGGAAACGAGGGAAGTTCTTCCGGCAGCAATCGACAGAGGTCTCAGCTGTATGTAGGCCTGGGCAGTACAGGATCACCGCTTATTGCAGCAGAGGCGCAGATACGAAGCAGAGAAAGTCACAGTAGTTCTAATGAACTGCTGACATTCATGCCTTTTCAAAACAATGATTTTACCGAACGAGAACTGCAGTACTTGCTGGAAACAAACAGCCCGGGAAGCATGAATCACAATATCAGGAGCAGTATCACCGCACGACGCTATTCAGCATATATGCTTCAAAGTGAATCAGCACTATTGAACATTTCATATGGAAGCCCCACGATCCTGGATACAGAAATCAGCATGCAATTAGCAGCAGAATCAGGATTCACTTCAAACAAACGTATGGAGATGACACAGTTTGAAGATCCGCTTGAAGCATATGCTGCTGATTCAGTAGAACTTTTTCGATCTCTGCATAAAAATCTTCCGGAAAGCCTGTTTTTTCCATTTTCAGAAACAGAAAACATAGAAGGAAGCATCGATAATCTTTATGACAGCCAAAGTTTCAGACAAAAACATAGTCTGGGGCTCCAGCGCCCTGCATCTGCTGGAATTATTGACCTGTTCCTTCCACAGGGTATAAGTCTGGGAAGTGATCATGAACTGCAGCTGGGGTTGAATGAAAGCAGAATCAAGAGACAATTCTCGGTGCTCTTGCGTAATCGCTCGACTAATCTTTTTGGCGCACTCAGCCACTATGCCTTTTTCCAGTGGTATGAACTCGACGATATCGTCTCGAGCCTGGGGTTAATATATACCTCTCCCGATGAACTCCTGAAATTCCAGCCGGAAGCAACACTAAGACTGAGCAGCCGAAAGGTCTTTGATTTCTCACAAAATCTGCGGCTGAATACTGAAATTCCTCTATCAAACCAAAACACTGCCCAAACGGTTTATAGCAGTCATAGCTTATTCCGTATGTATCACGATCTGGAACTTGAACACAGAATTTTCAGGGACAGTATTCTACAGCATGGTCCCGGTATAAAATTCAGGTATTCACACACAGCGGATCATAGGCAGACTGATTCCAGCTTTGAGTATACTGCAGGAATCAGGGGAGAAAAAATCGAGCTCACCGCAACATTTTCCAGCGCAGACAGAAGAATAAGGTATATTGAAGGCGACAGGTTGTTCACTGATACTGGTGTTTCAGTTCAATTAGCAGGGCGTCTGAACTGGTAAAAAGTATGTATCCAGCAATAGATTTCCAACAGTAAATAGGATATATTTGGATGATGCGTTGCGATATAAGGAGGAAAACCATGTTTCCTGGAAAGTTGCTACTTGCGACATTGCTCGGTATTTTTACTATCGTCCCCTTGTTTTCAGAAGATCCTGCAACATCAGAATCAAGTCCGGCTAATTTCGGATTCGAGCTGGGTATTGGAGTTCAAACATTCCCTAACCCGGTATATTCTGATGAAGGCGATCCTCAAACATATACATATCAGAGTCTCAGGCTTTCACCGAATTTGCAGATCGGCAAACTTGGTGTAGGACTTGATGTCACATTACATTACACCTTCACTGGTGATCATAATACACCTGAAGGATTCGCAGTCCGACAAGAAGACTGGATTCCAGAGGACCCCTCATTCAGGACTGTCATGGATCTATATTTACCGAAGATCCGTTATGTTTCCTGGGGATTACCGCAGGACCCCCTCTATGTTTCATTGGGAAACCTTCCTAATATAAACATCGGAAATGGATTCATAGTGAATAACTACAGCAACTCCCTGTTTTTTCCCGAAAGACGATTTTTCGGAGGGCAGCTTAACCTTGATGGATCACTCCTGAACTTTCCTTTGATTGGATTTCAAGGTTTTAGCTCAAACTTTTCACGGGCGGATGTTGCAGGTTTCCGACTCTTTACCAGACCAATGATATTCACCGACAACCAGCTGTTGCAAAGCACTCAAATCGGCATCAGCACAGTTTTTGATTTCAATCCCTATTTTATAGCCGAAACCACCCCGGGCAGCCCATATTATGGTTCGACCCCTGAACTGGAAGCCGATGAGGATGCCAGGGCTTTTGTATGGGGGCTGGATCTTCTTCAGCCTATTCTCAATAACCCCGTCATATCTCTCGCTGCATATGGAGATATTGCAGTCCAGAATCAAGCCCTCGGAGCAATGATTGGGACTTCAGGTAGACTTCTGAGTATTCTCCCCTTTACTGCCCAGATACATTTCCTCGGAGACAACTTCCAGGCCATGTATTTTAATCGATCGTACGATGTATACAGGCTTCAACGGTATTCTGTATATAGCGGGGAAACTGAAGTTCCCGGTTATATCGGCTGGCTGGCAGGAAGCGGCTTATCCATAGCAGGAGATCTACTCGTTTTCTCCGCCCGTATTTCAGGGGCCTTTCCGAAACAGGATCAGGAAGTCGCCTTACCTGAGTTGGAAGCGAATCTGACGATTTCTGAAGGATTACTTCCTGGATTGTCCGCACAGGCTTACTATCAAAAGAAAGATATTGCTTCTTTCGGATCTCTGATAAGCCCTGAAGATGCAGTTATCGGCAGCCGTATCAATTATCGAACCGGTCCTGCTGTTATTTCACTCCGCTATGACATACGTTATGAGCCTGGATATACTGACGGAGAATCTTCCTGGCAGATTAATTCAGGATTAGAGACGAGTCTCAGCTTTTAAATGGAGGATCATGTATGTTGTTAAATTATAAACGTAGAGTGCTGGCATTCCTTGCCGCAGTTATTATCTTTCCAATAGCTGCCTCAGCTGATTCACAAGCTGTTATCACTTATTATGAAAACGAAAACGCTATCCAGATTACCGATGCCGATGGTTTTGAGTATGATTTCGTTCATTTTGGTATGGAACTCCGTGAAGGTGATCGAATTCGAACAGGTGCCTCAGTAATTGAACTGCGCGTGCTTCCGAGTGAGTCCCTTCTTAGAATTTCTGATAATTCTGATTTTACCCTGGAGGGTTTATCCGGAACAACATTCACCGCAAACCTCCAGGAAGGTCGGGTCAGATCTAATGTCCGAACCAGTCAGCAGCAATCGGCATTTGCAATTCGAACCAGAAGTACTGTCGGCGGAGTTCGGGGAACGGACTTCGTTATGAATGTTGTACCTGACCAGAAGGAAGCGCTTTATGTAGTTAGCGGAGAGGTCGAATTTACTGCCATCGAAACCAACGAAAGTATTCGTGTTTCTGCAGGGCAGACAGCAGATTTCTTTGCGGAGTTATTTACTCCGGTCCCTGTAAGTGATGCGGAGCTCCAGGAAATCCTCCAGGGAATGGAATTTGATGGTGAAACACCTGCTCCGGCAGCCCAGACAGAGGAACAGGAAGACACTGAGGCTGAAGATAGCCAGGAAGATGTTGTTGAGACCGTTGAGGAATCTGAAGAAGTACCGGCGGTAGAACCTACACCTGCAGATCCACCAGCTGCAGTAGATATGGCCCCTCCAACACCAGCCACTACACCATCCCTGGATCAGACACCTACAATCGGTGCCGATGCTGAAGATGTATTACTCGAGACAATTGGAAGACTGCTGAACATGGAAATCGGATCGATAACCATGGGCGGCGAGACCTATGGGAAAATAGTCCTGCAGCCTGAATTTAATTTTGGCAAACTGGGTCTTGGATTATATCTTCCGGTTATCTACACAAACAATCTTTTCAATCCTGCTTCCTGGTACCAACCTGCCGGTAATAACGAGTGGTCTTTTGGTACTGATCAGGAGTTTGCAGGGGAAGAAGATGAAGTATGGTTGAGAATTCAGGATTTCTGGCGCGATCTATGGCTCAAAATTCGTTATGTGAATTGGGGTGCGCAGCGAGATCCATTCTATTTTCAAGCCGGTAATGTCTCATCAATGACCTTGGGCCATGGAATTCTGATGCGCAGATATGCAAACGATACTGACTTCCCACAGGTCCGACGAATCGGATTGAATCTCGGGGTATCACGGAATAAACTTGGCTTCGAAACTGTAATCAATGATCTCTCGAAACCGGAGATAGCGGGACTGCGATTGTTTACACGACCGTTTCACCCTGCGACTAATGCTGCAATTGGCTTGAGCGCTGTTGCAGATATAAATCCTGCAGGAGATACTGCCGTCGAGGACGCGACTATTCACCAGCAGCGAGCTATAGAATCACAACCTGTTTTCCTGAGCTTCGCAGCAGATCTGGATGTCCCCGTTATTGAGAACAATCTGCTTTCAATAATTCTGTTCGCAGATGCCGGAGTCTTTTTACCCTACCTGAGAAACAGCAGTGTTGACAATGCTGTGCAGGACGGTTTTCAGACACAGCTTCTTTTTGACAGTGATGATTTTGACATTAATACCATGAATAATTATGGGGCCATCACAGGTATACTGGGAAATATCCTGATTATGGATTATCGACTCGAATACCGTTATCTGAAGGGATTATTCAGCCCATTCTATAACCAGATATATGATAGATACAGAACAGAAATCGCTACACAGCTAATGCAACAGATTGCTGCTCCGGAAGATTTCAGCGATATTACCCAGGGAGTTTTCGGAGAAGCTTCGTTCCAGTTGTTCTCACAATCTGTATTGTTTGATCTCGGGTATTTTCTGCCCTGGAATAAAACACTGACTGGTGACTACCTGCAGGCGGCACTTACAGTTGCTCCGGACTTTCTGCCTTTCGGCATAAATGGTGAGTTATACTATGTTCGATATGGATTTGCCGCTGCTATAGCAGATCAGAACGTGAGTCTTTTTGACCCCCAGACCAGTTTCGGAGGAAGCCTGAATTACCCGATTGTCCCGGGTATGCAGCTGTCAATAGTGCTTGATAGTTTTGCGAAGCGAGATGGATCCGGTAGACTCGTGTATGACGAAAATGGACGACTTCAGACTGAGTTCAGTGTAAGTTTCGAAACACGGATCGGATATTGAGCATACGGATTCTGAATGAATCAGTTGCCAGGAAAATTGCCGCGGGTGAGGTCATTGACCGCCCGCATTCTGTTGTCCGGGAACTGATCGATAATAGTATTGATGCAAATGCATCAAAAATCGAAATTCACATAGAGGATGGAGGCCGTCAGTCCATACGGGTTACTGATAATGGTGACGGGATGACGGCCGAAGACCTCAGGCTTTGCACACTCTCGCATGCTACAAGTAAAATAGAGCATGAAGATGATCTTCTCAAAGTTAACAGCCTCGGCTTCAGAGGCGAAGCATTATCGAGCATCGCTGCCGTTTCCAGATTGAGCATCCGTTCAAAACCCTCGGGCAGCGAAACCGGTAATCAGCTTCGCTGTACTCTGGGAGAACCGGTTGTAGTCAATCCTTCACCTTCACAGAGTGGAACAAGCGTGGAAATTCGTGAATTATTTTTCAACCTACCCGCTCGAAGACATTTTGTAAAATCCGCATCCGCTGAGACAAATCTTATAAAACGAACCATTACAGATAAAGCTGCTGCATATCCTCGAATCAGCTTTCAGCTGTACATCGACTCACGACCGGATCTGATGCTGCTCCCTGGTTCTCGACTTGATAGAATTGTACAACTGTATCCAAAGATAGCTCCTCGTGAAATGTGGTATAAAGCGGAAGGTACTGCAGAAGGTTTCCGCATATCAGTTTTTGCAGTCAGACCGGATATTTATCGCAGAGATCGACGCTACCTACAGGCTTTTGTCAACACGAGACGTGTTAATGAATATGCGCTACAGCAGGCCGTTGAATACGCCTACAGTGATTATATTCCTGGCGGGAACTTTCCAATCTCCTTTGTTTTTATTGATATAGATCCTGCTCTAGTTGACTTCAATATTCACCCAGCAAAAAAGGAAATTAGATTCAGAAATCGTGAAACAGTACATCATAAGCTAGTCAGTACTGTACAAAGTGCGCTGAAGAGCTATGCACTTTCTGTACGAAAGACGGTCCAACCGATATTTCCTTCCTATGACCTGGATTTTCCCGCCGTTGAGACACTCACAACGGCAGAACAGGCAACCAGACCAATTGGGCTTACACCTAAACCCAATACTGCTTTCACCAGTCGCATCCAGCAAGCAGGAGATCATTCATCTCCTGACACGATACGGCAAAATACACCAGATTCTCAGAGCACAGCAGTACCGTCCTTCAATCTACAGAATCGCTTTACACCTTCTGGTGAACTATCTCGTAGATTAAATACAGACAGATTGCCTGATGGACAGGAATATCATTATTTTGGACAGCTATTCAGGCTTTTCCTGCTTGTTGAGTATGATGAACGATTCTTTATAATCGACATGCACGCAGGACATGAACGGCTGCAGTACGATCTTCTGAAAGAGGAGAACAGCTCTCAGCAGCTGATGATACCACTAGGATTCTCTGTCGATGAGGGACAATCAGAATACCTGACGACTCATATGAGTGAACTAAAAGAACTTGGTATAGAAATCAGGAAAATCAGTTATGAAAACTGGGAATTAATCACTGTCCCGGCAAGATTCACAGGAGATCCGCATAAACTGATCCCATTTCTATGTGGAAAATCCGGGCACAGCAGCCAGTTATCTGTTTTCCTGTATGCGACTATTGCGTGTAAATCGGCGGTAAAAGACGGGGATCTCATAAGTGATGATCAGGCACACGCTATTATCCGTGGAGTTTTCCAGCTACCGGACGCCCGTTGTCCACATGGACGTCCGATCTGGATTGAATTCGATAAGGAATCCCTCTTTTCAATGGTTGGACGTGAGTAGATACACCTCTTAGTCAAGAGAACCTAAGATAGCTTCTACATCTGATCTTCTGCTATAGGAAGGATTGCGATCAAGTAATCCCTGCAGGAGACGCCTTGCATCAGAATAGCGTTCAAGAGCAACATAAACTTCACCAAGCCTGTGATGAGCCTCCCAAAAACTAGAATCGAAGTTAATAACCTCTGTAAGTATCTCTTCTGCTTTTGAATGATTCTGTTCAGCTATATACACACGAGCCAGATTATTTCGAGCCCTGGCGCTATTTGGATTACGCTTTAAAGCGAGCTCATAATGCTCAATAGCCTGTCTGTTAAGGTTCTTCAACCTATAAACATCGCCAAGGTTAAAATTCACCTCGAAGGACTCGGGCTCAAGTCTCTTGGCATCAAGAAGAACAGATAATGCATCGTCAAGCTGACGGCGTGAAATAAGTACACTACCCAGTTCTATTCGGGGCCTTACATATGATACATCTAGATCTGCTGACCTCCTGAGATATTGTTCAGCTGAATCCAGTTCCCCCAGTTCTGCCAGAATCTGTCCCAGTGTAAAATGATATTGTGCATTATTCCGCTGGATTCGTATCGCGGCTGCAGCTGGCTGTAGAGCTCCCTCAAGGTTGTTTTGTCTTAACCTGATGAGTGCCAGATTGTGCTGTGCCGAAGCATTTTCAGTATTAAGTTCAACAGCCTTCAGATAAAATTCTTCGGCTTTCGCAGGCTCGTTGTTTTCTCTGTATGCTGCAGCCAATGCCAGAAGATTTCGTTCCTGCCGCGGTGCCAGCTCGTAGGCACTGGAAAGTCTGTAGATGGCCTCAGAGAAATTTCCCATTGCATGATGCAGACTACCCAGAGCAAAATATGCATTTCCCATTTCAGGTGAAAGCTCAATAGCCTTTTCATACACCTGAATAGCTGACCTGTTATCACGCAACTGCTGATAGGTAAGTCCAAGATTAAAATAGGCCCGCGGATTACTTGAGTCAAAATAAATACTGCGTTCATAAGAGTTGCGGGCGTCAGAAAAACGCTGCATATCATATTGCATATTCCCGAGATGATATAATACCTCGGCATTATCGGGACTCAGAGCCCTGGCTTCTTCAAGATCCTGTAAGGCTCGACTTGTGTTGTCTGCAGCAGCATGCGTCATACCTCTTACAAAAAAGGGTTCCCATAGATCCGGATCACGGCGTATTGCTTCATTTGCATTGCGTATTATCTGTTCACGATCAACAAGCTGCTCAGGATCCTGTCTGTAATATGCCTCAGCCAATTTGGCATATGCTATCGCAGATTCCGGATCGTAATCAAATATACGAGAAAAATGACCACGTGCTTCAATAAATTCCCGGTCACGGATAGCCTCGTTTCCACGCTCAATAAGTTCCTGTATCTGCTGAAGCCTTTGCCGCTCCTCGGCGATCATCTGTTCCTGCTCGGCACGTCGCTGTTCTGCTTCTGCCTGCCGCTCTTCATCTTCTCTGGCCCTGCGTTCCGCTTCTGCTTCCCGCTGTGCTGCCTCTTCCTGGCGACGAATTTCAGCCTGCTGACGCTCTGAGTCTGCCTGACGTCTTGACTCCTCAAGTCTGGCAAGCTCAAGTTCCAGTTGTCGCTGTTGTGCAGCCAGCTGCTCTTCAAGCTGACGCCGCTGATCATCTGAAAGATTATCTGAATCCCGCAGAGATTCCCTGAGGAGACGGTTCTGTTCTTCAAGTCTGGCAGCAGTTTCCTCACGACTTCGGTCTTCTGCATCCCTTCGGGCTGACAATACACGGTCACGTAAATCTCTGGCCTGGGAATCCCGGGGATCACGAAGCAGAATTCGCTCAAGAAGATCAAGTGCTCTCTGGTATTCAGCATTCTCAAGATATTCTTCAGCCAGAATGAGGGTGTTGGTTCTTTCGGTTTCGGCAGCCGCAGCACGCGTCCCGCGTACGAACTGATATACCCCTACACTCCCTGCTGTCACAGATAGCAGTATTATACCGGCAATGATGCCGATTTTAGTTGTTTTTTTCATAGCTAGTCTTCCCTTCCTAATTCAAAATGAAAATGTTCAAAATCCTCTGCCTCAGCACCAAGCGGTTCTGCTTCCCGGCTTGAGTCTTCAAGTGATTCAAGGACCGAATCGAGAAGACTTCTCCGCCGCTGCTCGGCAGCAACTCGCTCTTCCTCTCTTCGGATCTCTTCCTGCTCCCTACGCAGACGTTCAGCCTCTGCCTCTTCAGCTTTTCTTCTTTCCTGTTCTTCTTGCGCAATCCGCTCACGTTCAGCAGCTAAACGTGCATCAGCAAGCTCATCCTCCAGTGCCGAGATCATTTTTCTGACATTCGGTGCCTGTTCATTCTCCGGATCAATGGCAAGAAATGCACGATAATCTTCTATAGCTTCACGATATTTTTCTTGTCTGACAAGCAGATTACCACGATTAAGGTAGGCCCGGCTGTATCTTGGATTAACAGAAATTGATCTGGAATATGATTCATACGCCGCAGAGAAGTCCTGAGCAAAATAATGAGTTAAAGCCTTGTTAAAATGAAGTCGCTCCTGCTGAGCTGATACATTCTGCAGTGCCCGGTTGTACACATCTAATGCCCTATTATAGTTGCCGACCTGGGAATAAGATGATGCAAGGTATATATACAAATCCGGACTCTGGGGATTCTCCTGCAGTGCAAGTTCAAAAAATGCAGCAGCGTCCAGGGGTTTATTATTCATGAAAGCTTCTTTTCCGCGTGCTTCAAAATCAACAGAAAAAACTGTTGCAGTGAGCAGCATACAAAGCAATACAGATATCTGTAATTTTTTCTTGTATATCAACATGTTAAGGTCCTCCGTGTGGACGGCAATATTTGACACAGGAACGAAAAGTAAGTAGGCTTATACTGCTGTACAAAGGAATATGGAACTACTATGCCAATAGCTATCGTGTCAATTTTTATTCTCGGTGTTGGGATTGCGGTCATAAGTTTTTTTATCGTGAGATCCCTCATAGTGCCGAAAAGACATGCCACCATCGCTGAAAATATTAAACAGCGTAAGGCAACAAACGCAATCAAGCAGGCAAAACAACTGATTGCCAAGGACAACAGGGATTTTGAAGCCCATTATCTCCTAGGTCAGGCCTACGAACTTGACGGAAAAGCGGAACTCGCTCTCATGGAATACAAGATTGTAAACCAGTTGGGAAGCTTCGGTGGTCATTGCCCCGAAATACCCTTCAGGAACAGAATAGCCTCTCTGTACAGAAATTTCAATCAACACGAAGAAGCATTAAAAGAATACCTGCTTCTTATCAATACTGAACCGAATAATGCCGAGCACTATTATAATGTCGGCTTGCTGTTCGAGATTCGTGAAAGATCTGATAAAGCTGCCAGCTATTATCGAAAAGCACTTGAAATAGACCCGCGTCATGGAGCTGCTCACTTTCACCTTGGATTCCTTCTGTACCGTGCAAAACGCCCTGCAGAAGCGAAAAAAGAAATGGAACTAGCTATACGTTTCGACCCGGATAATCACGCATCATATTACTATCTGGGCAAGCTTCAGAAGGAACAGCAGGATTATGTTGCAGCACTTGTATCTTTCGAAAGAGCACAAAAGAGCCAGGAATTCAAGACAAAGGCACTTGTGGAGCGTGGGGCCTGTTATCTGCAAAGTAACAATCTTGAGAAGGCGATAGCTGAACTTGAACGTGCTGTAAAACTGGCAGAAGATCCTTCCCTCCCGGAGGTCCTGTACGGACGCTATTTTCTGGCTGCTGCCTATGAAAAAACCAGGAATTTTGAAGCAGCTATCGAGCAATGGGAAAAAATATATGCAAAAAAACCAGGCTTCCGTGATATTGCTGAAAAGCTGTCACAATACCAGGAATTCCGAACAGATGATCGAATCAAGGATTATCTGATTGCAGGAGCAGAAGACCTACAGGTCATCTGCCGCCAAATGGTGGAACTTATGGGGTTGACAGTACGTGATATTACACCAATCAAGGGTGGTTGTGAAATAATTGCGGTAGAGGGCCAGTCCAAATGGAGAAACGCCAGAAAGCTTCCTAAACTGTTGCGTTTTTACCAGGCTACAGAGCTGATCGATGAATCAACCCTCCGTGCGCTACATGAAGAAATGAAGGCACAAGGTATAAATAGAGGGGTTGTAGTAAGCAGCACAAACTTCTCGCGCATGGCCATGGATTTTGTTGAATCACGTCCCATCGATCTTGTTGACAAGGATCAACTACAAACACTGCTTAAAAAGGTGCAGTTGTAAACATGAAAATTCTTTGCGTTGCAGATCATATCGACCCACTTGTCTACAGTGTGAATGCAAAAAAACGTTTTGAAAATGCTGAAATGGTAATCAGCGCCGGTGATCTACCGATGGAATACCTTGGATTTCTTTCAAGTACCCTTAACAAGCCGGTTGTATTTGTTTTTGGAAACCATAATCTTCAGGAGTATTATCGCTTTAAAAAACATATTCCAACCAGGAATTCACAGCAGCTCGATGGTCATTACAATTCGAATATTATTAATTACTTCGGCTCCACTTACGCAGGAGACAAGGTAATCAAGGTAAATGGTCTGATAATTGCTGGTTTAGGCGGCTCCAAGCGGTATAACAACGGATTAAACCAATATACAGAGTTTCAGATGTTAATGAAAATACTTAAAATCTACCCGAAACTGATCTGGAACCGTTTGGTTCATGGCCGATATCTGGACATACTACTGACTCATGCTTCACCATACGAAATTGGAGACAAGCCTGACCCATGTCATCAGGGATTCAAGATCTTTCGATGGTTTTTGCGGCGTTTTTCTCCCAGGTATATGCTGCATGGGCACATTCATCTCTATGATCTGAACGCTCAACGTATCCATCATTTTGGAAATACAACCATCATAAATGTATACGATCACTATATGCTGGATACCGAGGAGTCCCATGTCAGACATGATACGAAATGAAGCTGGTGACAACTTCAACAAGGCCAGAACCAAAGAGGTATTTTCCAGGATTCTCAATCTGTTGAAAATAAGTGATCAGGGTTTGCTTTCTCTCGACGAAGTCCGAAGTCTCCTGAAGCCAAAAGGAGAATCCTACCGGGGTTTACAAGCTGTTTCTGTCAGCAAAATAGTCGGAAGCGAGGGGCGATACCGGGATTTTAACAAGCGCTTTCTTCCACGGCACGACCACTTGCGAAACAGGTGGATTCGCGTAGATGAAGCTCACCTTCAAAGTAAAATTCTGCCACCTATTCAGTTATATGAAATAGGTGGGGTATACTTTGTGCGTGATGGAAATCACCGGGTTTCAGTCGCTGCCTTACAGGGCGTTATGGCAATTGATGCTGAAGTTATTTCCTTGAGTTCTGAAATATCTATTGACCCCGGAATGACCAAGGAATCACTTCGCAAGGCAGTAATTGATTATGAAAAACAGGAATTCTACAAAAAAATACCCTTGTTGAAGGTGGTTCCCGATTGCGATATTAATTTTTCAGCAACCGGGCGATATGCAGAGCTGGTTCAACATATCTATGGCCATAAATACTATATCAACCAGAATTATACCGAAGAAATACCCGTTGAGAGAGCAATTCTGTCCTGGTATGAAAATGTATACAGACCGATAACAGAAATAATTTCAGAAAATGGATTGCTGATTCGATTTCCAAAACGAACTGCTGCTGACTTGTATGTCTGGACAGTCCGGCACTGGCACGAACTCAAAGAAAAATGCGGTGAAGAGTACCCGGTACATGAAGCCATTCTGAATTTTTCCGAGAAATATGGAATGAGCTGGAAGAAACGAGCAACTGCACGGCTGCGCATCATCAAACAGCGTTTATTTTCACTGTTGCGACAGCATTAGAATGTATATGGTCCACTCATATAAAACACCCCATTCTCGGGCCTGAGGTTCATAATGTATATAGATGCAGATTCATTCTCCGCCAGCAGATCAGTCCGTAAGATCGGTTCCGATGTGTGACGGATTGAAGAAATAAACCGCCCGCCTGGAGAATAAACCCGAATTCGATGCTCATTAAATGGACTGTTAATTAATATCTGCTCCTGATCTGAACGTAATACAGGATGCATATCCTGATCAGGAGAAAAATCATGAATAAAAAATGCCCGCTCAACCTGAGATCCAGAACTATCTACAAGAATCGCTCTGTACTCACCCGGGAGATCATTTAGATGTGGAATAATTAAATCGGGAAGCAGGATCCAGTTTTCAGCACCTTGATCCTCAAGTAACCATTCATCCCGTTCAGACAGCCAATATAATCGACGTTGATCATTAACAATATACATTGATTCAAGACTATTATATCCATCATCGTCATGAACCTGCGCCAGTACCCTCAGATTCAGATCATATAATCCTGTTGTCGGGCTATACACAGATACGGGAAAGATTTCGAGATAATCAAGTCTGGGAGGAGCATCTGAACATGAAAACAGAAAAATAAATACTCCCGCAATAATTACAACGTTACTCTTTCGCATGTACCTAGAATATCATATTTATTATTTTACAGCTATTGCAGAAGCATAAAAAAAGCTGCCTGTTCAGGCAGCTTTACAGCATCAATAATTCTTGGAATTCTGTGCTTTACGTATTTTCTTCTGGATTTTTCTTTCCATTGATTTCTTCTTGCGATTCTTGATCGTGGAAGGTTTCTCGAAGTATTCACGCTTTTTCCATTCGCGAATAATACCTTCTTTTTCTACCATTCGCTTGAAACGTTTGATAGCCTTTTCCAGATTTTCGGAATCATCAATCTTGATATGGGCGATAAATATCACCTCCCCCCAGAGTATGTTTAACCCGCAGGTTGACTCAACAGAAGCAAATAATGCAGAATTCAGGGCCTAATGTCAAGTAAGGGGCGGGTAATAAATGCCAATGGATTTACAGGAATTGCATTCATCCTTAATTCCCAATGAAGATGCGGACCCGTAGATACACCGGTGGAGCCCACCTCACCGATTACTTCACCAGCCTCAACAAACTGCCCTTCCTCAACAGAAAGACGGTCAAGATGATAGTAAAGTGTATATACGCCTGGTAAATGCTCAATGAGTATGCTGTATCCGGTCAGAAGTCTGTCTCTGGCTAGCACGACAACCCCATCGCCTGGTGCTATAACAGTGCTGCCTTTCGGTGCTGCAAAATCTACACCCCAATGAACACTGCGATCACTGCTTCCGTCATCATATATAAAAAGGCGTTGGTGAGCATAATCACTGCTGATTCTGGTCTCCTGTACCGGCTTGAGAAATGCAGCTGTATGGTAAACCGCATCCGGGTTAACCCGTGTGAGTATATCCCATAAAAATTCAGACTCCTCGCCACGCCTGGGATCACTTGTCTGCCGTAATGTACTGATTACTCTGTTGAGATGGATTTCCTGAACAGGATAATCAGCAGCTGCGATGTATATGTCAGCAATGCTCAGTCTTGCTGATGAATCAAGGGATTCTGCACTCAATGTATATCTGCCTTCATTTAAATTATATGGAAGCGGCAGCACAAAATTCTGTTTTTCATCAACAAGAAAGCTGTTGACCCTGGCATGCCTCTGACCATTAGCAGACTCAAGATATACGCGGTGGACTGATTTATTTCCGGAAATTCTACCGGTAATGGCCTCACCCTGCAGGAAATACTGCCCCTCCGTACGATCAAGTGTTATCTCATACGCATGAGCAGGTAAAGCAAAAACAAACAATAAAATCAAAAGCTTGAGGTGCATCATCTCTGTAACATACTAACTACTGCGCCTGATGTCGAGGATCAGCAATTGAGGAATTGTCTTGTTCTGAAATGTATTCTTACCAAGTTGGAATACAGCATCTATGGTATCACCAAGCTTGAAATCGACATTCACTTTTTCACCGGCATTCCAGTACATAGCAGGCCATTTATATTGTCCGGCACTTAATAGCAGTTTGGCATGTGATTGCTCTGATTTCCCTACGATATCAAGCTGTTCAATTATGAGCTGCCTGCTCATAAAGACAATCGGTTCAAATTCCTGCCCATAAGGCCCCAATGCATCAACTATCTGTTCGAGACCAGGTTCGAGATATCTGTGCGGCAATTCTGCATCTATACTAAGTGTTTCTTCCTCCTGATCGGCATACGGGAAGCTGGAAGACCTTTCCTTGAACATTGCCATAAGATCATCAATCCTGTCATGTGGGAAACTGAAACCGGCAGCAAAATCATGCCCACCCCAATCGGTAAATAATTTCTCCACTGACTGCAGAATGGGAGTAACGGGGACGCCTCTTGTACTTCGGATTGAGCCGACTGCATGCTGATCTACCTCGGTTATAACAGCAGAAGGAACCTGAAGGGTTCTTGCCAACCTGCCGGCAAGAATACCAGTCACACCTCGGTGAATACGCGGATCAAAAACTACAGCAAAACGTTCATTATGCTCGGAAAGACTTTTCCTGGCTGGTGACAGGATCCGCTTCCAGGCATCACTGCCAATTTTTTTTCTCTGTTCATTCATGCCTCGTACTGCGTCTGCGAGTTTCTTGACGGTTTCCGGTTCTTTACTGAGCAGTAATTCAACAACCAGATCCGGCTTACCCATTCGGCCTCCGGCGTTCAGAACCGGTGTTACCTGCCAGGCAACGGTTTGTGATGTGAGATCCTGCCCGGAAAGCCCCTGAATTTCCAGCAATCTCCTCAAACCGGGCCGCATGGTATTGGCAAGGCTTCGGAGACCAAGCTTAACGATAATGCGATTTTCGTTCCGCAGTGGCATCATATCGGCGATTGTTCCCATAGCTGCCAGATCAAGAGATGCCAGCAAGCGGCGTTCGAGAACTTCATCTTTCCTGAATACGTAAGCCTGGAACAGACTGCAGAAAGTATCGATCTCTTCCTGTGAACCACCAAAACGGCGTTTTCTGCTCTTTTGCTGCATTCTCAGTAGACTTTTACCCTTCAATTTCGGAAAGACACCGGCTATTTCTTCTGCAGTATCTACAAGCTGAAACTCAACCGCATTGCCGAACACATCCTTCAGGAGCCTCTTTTGGGGTTCTGCATCGTAGACCAGAATCTGCTGATTCTGAAGGAACTGAAACAGCCTGGTATCCTGAATTGAAACAACGCCGGGAACCAGAAATTCCTTCATTCTCCCTGTTTCAACCAGATTTTCCAGTTTAACAGCATCAACCACAATCGAATCATTACCAGGTGTAACCTGGAGCAGGCAGATTGGCTCTTTATACCAGCTCGTATGTGCAAACTGCAGCGCCCACACCACCTTGCTAACGACTCCACATCCACAGAGACCGTCGAAAGGGTAGCCGCAATCTGGAACCTTGGGGTTTATAATCGCCAGAGCGGGAGGTATTTCATCCTGTAGATTATGATGATCGATAACGATCGTATCGATTCCTAACTCACATGCCCTTTCTATTTCCCGAACATTTGTGGAGCCGCAGTCCACGGAAATAATCAGAGTACCATCTTCTGCCGCAAATTTTTCAATGGCGGTAAGCGTAAGGCCATACGGATCATCCCCCATCGGCAGAGACCAGCGAACATCAGCCCCGAACTCTTCAAGTGCCGTAACCATGAGCGTAATACTGGTCATTCCATCTGCATCGCGATCTCCGTATACCAGGATCTTCTCATTTTCTTCTATGGCAGCCAGAATACGATCGATTACCAGATCCATATCCTCGAACAGGAAGGGATTATGCATTCCCTTCAGATCTTCTTCAAAAATGAACCTTATATCTTCCGGAGAAGTGAATCCTCTTCTGAACAGGATTGCGGCTGACAGAGGACTGATCTCATATGTATCAGCAAGCTTTTTGACTGCATGCGTATCGATTGGTGGTTTATCCCATATCATTCTGCTGAATTCTCCCTGGTATTTCTTGAAAGCTAATTGTACCCGATCATAGTCTTAGTTACCAGGATTCAGTACACTATGCATATGAAAAATCTATCACTTTATATCGACCTGGATGGAGTACTTGCTGACTTTGATGCTGGTGTGGAAAAGCTCTTTGGCAGAAAGCCCGACGTGCTTCCTCCGCCGGTACTCTGGAGCAGACTGGCAAAGACTGAAGGATTCTATGAGCATCTGACATGGATGCCCGATGGAAAAGAGTTATGGAATGCATTGAAAATTTATAATCCTTCCATACTCACCGGCCTTCCAAGGGGAAAATGGGCAGAACCTCAGAAACGGGCATGGTGCGCCAGAGAATTAGGAACGGAAATAGATGTAATAACATGCATGTCCCGGGATAAACATCTAATTGCTCAGGAGGCAGCTCAGAACGGCCTGATTCCTGTCCTGATTGATGATCGTCTGAAACTGAAAGACTCATGGACAGAAGCAGGGGGAGTTTTTATCCACCATAAAAACACTGAGCTCAGCCTTAAGGAATTTGACGAGCTGTACGCAACTATACAATAATACCTCTGCCGGTTTTGAGGGTATTAAGTTCAGATTCGATTTCTGTCTCCAGCTGTCGGTAGCACCAACCGAGAAGACTCGCCTGTACGTCCTTTGGAAGAGCAATCTCATGCATATTTGTCGTCTTCTGGCCAAGTATAAGATGAGCGAACTCCTGGGCCGCTGGATGTATCTTGCGAAATACATCGCCATCGATTCCAGCAACACCATCCAGCCACTGAATCAGAAAAACAATCGAGAGCAGCCTGATTCCCTCTGCCCGGCATGTATCGAGTAAACGTAGATTTTCTATCAGCAACTGATACACAAAAGCTGCCGCCTGCCCCCCACCATGGGTCTTGAGAACAATTTCTGCCCAAAGGTTAGCTGTATAAAACCTCTCTATATTATCCCGGATACCCGGGAGTTGATCTTCACTGTAGACGTCAAGAATTTTGCAGCTGTTCTTCACTGGATTAAGATACAGATCAAATTCAGCTATGGTAAAAGGAGCGATTTTACCGCGAAGCCTACCCTTCACCGATCGTAATCCATGTGCAACTGCTGATGATATTCCCTCATCAGATGAAAAAAGCTTCACACCGGCATGAGACTCGCCTATAGGATAGATTTTCAGGATAACAGCTGATATACGTTTCGTCCTATCCATTCACCATCCGCTCCTTTTTCGCTATATTACTCTACATGGCTGATATGTTAAAAGATATAGTACCGGGAGATGAATTACTCCCCCACAAACTGCATATAGTACCTTTAAGTGGTGCTCCGATTTTTCCGGGCTTGTTTACCCCGATCATGATCAATTCTCAAGATGATATCAGGGCAGTCAAATCAGCACTGGCCGAATCACCCTTCATTGGACTGGTCATGCTGGAGGACGAAGACACGGATGATCCCAAAGCAGATGATTTATGCAGGATTGGCACAGCTGCCAAGGTCGTAAAAAGCATCAATTTACCAGATGGCGGATTGAATCTATTCATCTCAACAGTGAAGCGCTTCAGGATCAGAAAAAACCTGAACGAAAAAAATCCGATTGTGGTCGCTGTAGATTATCTTGAAGATCTTCATCCTGATCCCGTTGAAGAACAAGCCCTCACCAGATCCCTGATCTCGGAAATGAAACAGATCAGTGAGAACAATCCTCTTTTCAGCGAAGAGATGAGATTGAATATGGTAAACATCAATCAACCAGGAAAAATAGCTGATTTTATTACCTCAATCCTTCACATCGATCGAATGAACCAGCAGGATATTCTGGAAACTCTCGACATCCGTGAACGCCTGGAAAAGGTACTCATGTTCATCAAGAAAGAACAGGAAGTACTGCGTATCCAGAAGAAAATCCAGGGCCAGATAAATGAAAAAATCGAGAAAAGTCAGCGCGAGTATTTTCTGCGTGAAGAACTCAAAGCAATAAAACAGGAACTTGGAATTCCAACAGACAGCAAGGGAAATGATCAGCAGCGTTTTCAGGAGCTCTTCGAAAAGACTCCTTTGACGGGTGAGGCAAAAGAAACCGTTGCCAGGGAACTGGATAAATTCACCTTGATGGACAGCAACAGTTCTGAATTCATTGTAACCAGGAACTATCTGGAAACAGTGTTTTCACTTCCATGGGATGAACCCGATATTGAAGATATAGATATTTCTCATGCCAGGAAAATTCTGGACGCAGATCATTACGGATTAGAGGATGTCAAGGAACGGATACTTGAATTCCTGGCAGTGAGGAAACTCAAGAAAAATTCCAAGGGCGGAAACGTGATTCTGGTAGGCCCGCCCGGTGTCGGAAAGACTTCAATCGGTAAATCTGTAGCCCATGCACTAGGAAAAGAATTTTTTCGATTCAGTGTTGGCGGCATGCGGGATGAAGCAGAAATCAAGGGACACCGCAGAACCTATGTGGGTGCGATGCCAGGAAAAATCATACAGGGCATGAAAATAGTCCATTCCAAAACGCCGGTTTTCATGATTGACGAGATTGACAAGCTGGGAAACAGCTATCAAGGGGATCCCAGTTCTGCATTGCTCGAAGTACTGGATCCTGAACAGAACCATCAGTTCAGGGATCACTATCTGGATATGCCCTATGATTTATCAAATATATTGTTTATTGCTACAGCGAACTCCCTTGATACCATTCCCAAACCACTTCTTGATCGAATGGAGATCATCAGACTTTCCGGATACATCGAACAGGAAAAGGTCGCCATTGCCAAAAAATATATAATTCCGAAATCGGCCCGCAATTCAGGTCTCACCAGAAGCAAGATCAGATACTCACAGAAAACCCTTCAGCTTATTGCTGAAAAGTATGCCCGCGAAGCCGGAATGCGAAATTATGAAAAGCTCGTAGACAAGATCCACCGAAAGATCGCACTGAAACTGGTAGAAGAAAAACTCGAATTGCCGGTAAAAATCACACCGGAATCATTGCCGGATTATCTTGGCAAGGCGATTTTCGAGGATGATCTAAAACGTATTACAAAACCCGGGATGGCCATTGGTCTTGCATGGACTAATTTCGGTGGTGATACACTTGTAATCGAAGCTATCGCCAACAAAGGCAAGGGAGGATTTACACTCACCGGTCAAATGGGTAAGGTAATGCAGGAATCCGCTGGAATTGCATTCAGTTATTCCCAGCATATTGCGGAGGAATTCGGAATCGATCCATCTTTTTTTGATAAGCACAAGATTCACCTGCACATTCCTGCAGGAGCAACACCAAAGGATGGACCTTCGGCTGGTATTACCATGGCACTTGCTCTTATAAGTTTAGCATCGGGCAGACAGGTCAGGAAGCGTCTTGGAATGACCGGAGAGCTAAGTCTTGTCGGCCAGGTTCTCCCGATCGGAGGATTAAAGGAAAAAGTAATCGCCGCCCGGAGAAATGGAATAAAGACTATTATATTCCCGGCAGCGAACAGCAAGGATCTGGATGAAATCCCTGAATACATAAGAAAAGGCATTGAATTTCATCCGGTTACAGCTATGCAGGAGGTACTGGATCTTGCCCTTACAAAATAGAAAAAGCATGACAGGAACTATACTGCCCTGCATTCTCCTGATTTCGTTTTTTTCAGTTTTTTCATGTACAGCTGAAGATCTGAAAATCGGGAACTCTGATGTCATAAACGATGCAACAATTAAAGAAGCTCCCTATCTGCATCCTGATTTCAGCATCACCGAATCCGATCTGGAAGAGATGATACGTGATTTACCTCAAACACAACAGGAGTCTATTCGCAGACGACCGCAGGTATTTCTCGATCTTCTATCCAGAGCGCTGGATCTCAGAACTGAATATACCGTTCTTGTAGACAAGGTACACGCACTGTCAGAGAATTTCCGCCCTTCTGACCTTGTATCATTAAATGACTATCCACAGCTTCGAAAAGCCCGGAATGATCTTTCACTCGCAGCAGAGATCATGCCAATGGTGCTCGCACTTAATGAGGCTGCAGCACAGGATGGTATAACATTGACATACGGAAGCACCTACCGATCCTACCAGTACCAGGTTGGACTATTTAATCATTGGGTCAACCAACTCGGATATGATGCCGCCGCCAGAGTATCAGCCAAACCCGGGCACAGTCAGCATCAGTTAGGAACAGTAATTGACTTTTCTCCAATCAGTCAGGTTTTTTCGGGATCCAGGGATTATGAATGGCTCAAGAATAATGCCCATCTTTATGGTTTCTCGCTTTCATATCCTGAAGGCCTTGAGGAGTTAACAGGCTATCAGTATGAAAGCTGGCATTGGCGATATATACATGAGACAGGAATAAAACTCCAGCAGGAATTTTTCGACGATATTCAGCAGTACTATCTCAGCTTTCTGAATGCAAAAAAAGAACTTCTAGAGCAGTCCAGGCAGAATCATGCAATTAACTGAAATGTATCATTCAGTTCTGGACTCGTGGATCAGCGATGGTAAGCTGGCACATCCACTTATGTCCGGAAAACCAAGCTGCATTGAATGCATGGCTGCACTCAGAGATATCTGTGCAGAGCCAAGTGACACGACGACCGAGGCTACCGAACAGGTTCAGCATTTTATAGGTGAAGCTGATCACTATATTCTGGTACTGATCGATGGACTTGGTGACTGTTTCCAGAACCGGTTCCCGTTGAATGGCTTTTTCGAAAAAGCAGACAGGTTGCCCTTAACAAGCGGATTTCCTTCCACC
Source organism: Spirochaeta dissipatitropha (assembly GCF_054657935.1). Taxonomy (NCBI): domain Bacteria; kingdom Pseudomonadati; phylum Spirochaetota; class Spirochaetia; order Spirochaetales; family Spirochaetaceae; genus Spirochaeta; species Spirochaeta dissipatitropha. The sequence goes on from NZ_BAAHXT010000010.1 coordinate 135,706, forward strand.
ACAGCCTCAATGCTGACATCCTTTATGACTGCAACATGGCCAGGCGAGCATGGCATATGCGGCTGGAACACCTATTTCAAGGAATACTCACGGACAATTTCCATTCTTCCTTTCCGGGAATTCGGAACCGGGCTTTCCGGCACTTCACTAGGAATAGAAATTGATGAACTGGTACCGGTAAAAAGCTGGTTCAAAGACAGTACCTACGATGTCCTGTCCGTTCTGCCAGGAAAGATACCTGCCAGCGAGTACAGTAAATGGAGCCGCGGCGGTACCGCAGCGGCAAGTTATAAAAACCTTTCAAGGGCGGCACGTTATATTCACAGACATGTTCGCAGCAAACCGCGAACACTCACGTACTGTTATATTCCGGATGTAGATGCGGCTGCCCACAGGTACGGCTGTGACTCCCCCGAACTCGGAAGCATTATTCATGAAATTGATCACTGGATGAATCAGCTGCAGAAAAAACTACCGACCGGATCGAGACTGCTTGGATTTGCCGATCACGGGATGATCGACACTGTAAAGAAAAAATATCACATTATGACTGAGAATGATCCCCTGCTAGCCTACCTCTCAGGCCCTCCATCAGGAGAACCAGCCACACCTCATTTTCATGTCATACCTGGTCAGGAAGACAGCTTTCTTGAAGCCTTCAGGCAATCGAAGTACAGCCGTGATTTTGTTCTCTGCGAAAAACAGTATGCTGAACGTTTACACCTTTTCGGTCCGGAACCTCTAAGCCCGGTAATGAGGCAACACTGCGGAGATTTCATCGGTATCGCTGCTGCACCTGCTGTACTTGAATTTCTTCAGGATGGCATGAAATCAATTAACTACCAGGCAACCCATGGCGGACTTCGACCGGAAGAACTCGCTGTAACACTATATTCAAGGTAACAACTATGGAACTACTTTCACCGGCAGGTAATCTCGAAAAACTGAACATCGCTTTTGCATACGGAGCGGATGCCATTTATATGGGTCTACCTGGATTTTCTCTGCGTGCAGGAGCAGAAAGCTGGGAGCAGTCAGATATAGGGAATATGCAGCAAATCATCCGGAAATGGCAAAACATCCGTCCCCGCAAAGTCTACCTGACAATCAACCGCTACCTTCATCAAAAAGATATAGAAAGCCTTGAGAAACTGCAGGATCAGATCGGATTGTTCCCTTTTGATGCTTTTATTATCAGTGATCTCGGATTTGTAAAAAAGCTGAAAACAGTTTTCCCGAATACGGAGCTACATCTTTCGACACAGGCGAACTGTACTAATAGTGAGGCGGCCAGAATGTACGCTGATTTAGGCTTCACTCGGATTGTAGCTGCAAGAGAATTAGGTCTGGATGAAATTGCAGATATTAAATCCAGAATTCCTGAAATGGAAATTGAAGTATTTGTTCACGGCGCAGTATGCATTGCATACTCAGGCCGATGCTTGATCTCGAGCTGGCTCACGGGAAGGAGTGCAAATCATGGAGAGTGCACACATAGCTGCCGATGGCAATACAGAGAATTTGAGGAGAAGAAACGGCCCGGCAACCCTATCCGGGTAATCGAAGATGGGGACTACAGTACTATTTTTTCACCAGAAGATATGAGAATGATCAACCATCTTGAGGAACTGGAAAAAGCAGGTGTTGACAGTGTAAAAATTGAAGGCCGAATGAAATCGGCATATTATCTGGCTGCAGTTACCCAGGCATATCGTGCTGGTATAGACCATCTACACCAATCAGCTGATTCAACATATTTTAATACTGCAAAAAAACTACTAGAAACCTTACCTCATCGGGGATACAGCACAGGAATGTATTTCGGAAAACCAGAAATCGAAGTTCAACCTTCCGAAAATGCACCACGCTTCATGGGAATGATATTACCGGGACAAAAAAACAATTTATACCCAGTTGAAATTAAGAACCGTTTATCCGCCGACAGCAAAGTATTCGTCTTATCACCTGAAATTCCCGAACCATATTCACTTGAAGCAAAATTCATAGATGAATCAGGCCCGGTAGAAAGTTTGTATCACGGAAAAAAATCCTGGCTGGAAAGTACCCAGTTTCTGCCTGAGTACTCATTGTTAATATCAGCGCCTACACTGCATGATGCATAGTATTGTCGGAAACTTCCAAGCGAAATTGCCTTGAATATCGTTTGGAGGCCATCAGGTTGGCAAGCAGGAATGCAATCATACCTGCTATTACTGAAATCACGGCTCGTGTTGGTCTGGAATCACTGGCTTCCAGAACAGTCGCGTACTGTATACGGCCGATTTCCCATGCTGCTTGTGTATTTCGGAGTAGATCAGCCTTGATTACATGCTGACCTTCCCGGAAATATGCGAAGTTGGAAGCAAATCTGAGCAGATAGTCGTAATCAGTCTCCAGTAAATGCCTTTCTGCCAACAGATAATTATTTCTTTCCTGAAGAGATTGTACGTTTTCGGATATACGCTGAACTGCCTCTGCCCTGTTATTATATGCATACAGTCCGCTCGTGCCCCAGATCAATTCCAGGAGAAAAAAACAAAGAACTGTGCATAGGAGTGCTATAAATATGTTTTCTGACTGCATTACACTTGTATCTCGGCAAAGAGCACAAAGAACTTGATTATTACAACTTAATTCCATCATCAGTTGACAATCGTGACTGCGGATTATACTCTTAATAGTTAAGGGTTGTACGCGCTGTTCCGATATTCAATACAGCGAAACCTCGCATATGTAGGAGTGTTCCATGGCTTTTGATGATACCTTTGAAGACCTCACGGAAGAAAATTTCGATGCCGCAACGGATCAAGACGAACTTGAAGAATATGGTGTGTGGGTGAATGGCGAACCGGAAGACCTGGACGAATTCAGTGCTGCCGATACCGAAGCGGATAATGAAATAGAAGACATGGACTTTGAAGATCTGGATTTCAGTTCAGAAATATCCGACGAAGAGGAAAGCCTGCTGCAGGATATTCAAATCGCATCTGATTCCGGTGGTATCGAGGACTCACTTGATAATGGCCTGGATAACCAGGATGCTGATGATCTGGCCTTCGATATTGATGATCTTGATAATCCAGAGGAAGAGATTCAAATTGAATCATTCGACAATGAAGAAACCATGGGCAGCACGGACAGCGATGAAGGTGTTGAAGACAATAATACCGAAAGCTCTATAACTTTTGAGGCAGAGGAATACACAGAAACTATGGATACACAACAGGAATTGCCTGAAGAAGAGAAAACAACTGATGACATCGACATTGCGTCATTCGATGATGCATTTGATACAAAGGAAATTGATGATTCTGCAGAATCATCAGATATATCAGCATCCTCAGAAACCACGGAGATCAGCCTCGACGATTTTTTTGATGATGATTCTACATTATCCGGCGACCGTAGTGGCGACGGCCTGTCCGACGATGATGAACTTGACGATGAAGATGACGATTTTCTCGATATCGATATTGATTTTGACGAAGATCCATATGAGCTACCCGATAATATTGAAACACAAGCGCCTATCAGTGGAAATGCTGCAAACGTACTGAGCGGCAATAGTTCAGATTCCTCCGAAGAGGAAATAGATCTGGATGATTTCCTTGCAGATGACGCCGAAAGCACAGAAATTACATCGGAAATTACAGAAACCGATGAGGTCTCACTGGATGATTTCGACATGAGTGAGCCGGAAGCCCTTGATGAGCCGGAAGCCCTTGATGAGCCGGAAGCCCTTGATGAGCCGGAAGCCCTTGATGAGCCGGAAGCCCTTGATGAGCCGGAAGCCCTTGATGAACCGGAAGCCCTTGATGAACCGGAAGCCCTTGA